>JAAKFT010000023.1 GCA_011064935.1 Chlamydiota bacterium
GATCTTAGGCTAAGGTAGCCGTGTTGTTGGAATATCGCTTCGTGCATATTGTTCCTCTTCTGAGCTACAAGCTCCTTCCTTTAGGGAGGAGTGGTTGACGCAAAGAAAATTGTTTGGAATAGCGTATCATAATTTCGCTCTCAAGGTAAATCAAAATTAGAAATTTACGATGGTGAGGACACTTTCTACCGCGAATAGACAGTTCCGCGCTAAATATGCAAATGCAAAAATGGTGCCCTTCCGCCGCTACTGCCCCGCTCGAGGCCACAAAACTAGCGAGTGCCCCCTCTGCTCAATACTATGTAAGAAGTGTGAAGCAATCCTGTTGTCCAGCTCTTTAGCGGCCTCTGGCTGAACCTGCTTCAATAAGCGCATGTAACGATTGAGTAATTGCCCACACTCTTGAGCAAGCTGTGCCGCAGTCATTATGTAGACAAAAAACTTTGCGACATTCTCAACAGTTTCCAGTCGATTGAGCATCACTGTTGCTGCCTCCTCGTCACCTTGCGTGGAAGGCAAGTTATTGAAAAGTGTGCCAAGATCAATAGGTGGCACTGTCTCATCGGCCGTCTGGGCAATGTACTTTTCGATAGTATAGAATCTATACACATGCTTCATAGACGTGTTGTTCAGCTTTTCCGGATGCTCTAGGAATTGCAAAAAGTTCAGCTGCTCATCTTTCGTCAAATGCCGGAGCAATGCTCGCCCTGCCTTCCAATCCTCTCCACACTTGTTGAGTAGCCGATGGAGCACCCGGGGATGGTGGATCATCGTTTTCTGCTGGTAGTAGGTGAGAAGAGCGATGGAGCCGACTCCACCACCCACGACAATCGTTCCATAGAGCGCCCAGGGAAAGTAAGCTGACCCGATCGTGCTAAGAATGGTTGTGACCGCTACCCCTCCAACGGTTAATACTCCCGTCAAGAGGCAGGCTCGCTTAGCGTTGCGCACACCATTCCCATAGGTCTCATAAGGATTTTTTGCATGAATGACAGCTGACATGACCTAACATAATAGAGAAAATTATTTTTTGAATGCAAGGTTTGAGTTGTATTATTATGAATGGGTAATTTATACTTAGAGACAAATGAGTTATTACCGCCTGATCAATTCCATTTACTTCGTCATTATTGTCCACTAAGGGGGCATTTCTAATTCCATCTAGTCAACTAATGCCCGAACAATAAAATAATTAAGGAGCTCATCGTTATGAATACAACAGCAGTGCTAGAAGGAACCGCTCGAAAACCGTCGATATGGGCCACAGGATTGGCCATGTTTGCCATGTTCTTTGGCGCCGGAAATATTGTCTTCCCGATTGCCCTCGGACAGTTCACCCAAGACAAAAACCTCTATGGTATGTTGGGGATGATCATTACAGCCGTTTTGGTGCCACTTATGGGCTTGTTGGCTATGATGCTCTATGAGGGAGACTACAACGCCTTCTTTCGGCGAATCGGTAAACTTCCTGGATTCACTGTCATTCTATTGATTTTGGGGCTGATCGGTCCTTTTGCCGGCATCCCTCGTTGTATTACCATCTCCTACTCGACGCTGACCGCTTTTGGATTAGAAGGATTCAGCGGGATGAATTTAGCCTCTTTCAGCGTGATCTCCTGTGTGGTGATCTTTCTCTTTTCCTACCGTCCTAATAAGATCCTCCCCCTTTTGGGCTTTGTTCTGACCCCGATATTGCTGCTCTCTCTGGCACTTATTGTGATAAAGGGGGCGTTATCAATGCCTGCAGCGATGACCTCTCTCAGTACCCGCTGGGAGACCTTTTCTTATGGCCTTGTCGGGGGCTATAATACGATGGATCTGCTCGCCGCATTCTTCTTCTCCTCCGTCGTCTTGCTCTGCCTCCAGAACGGTCAGAAAAGCTCCTTCCAAACCGATCGTCGCCTCCTATCGGTGGCTGTCTTTGCTAGTTTTATCGCGGCCACCCTGCTCGCTCTTGTCTATGTGGGTTTCTCTTATCTAGCAGCCGGTTATAGTTCCACTTTAGCCTCCGTTGCCAACCACCAGATGCTTGGTGTGCTGGCTTACAAACTTCTGGGCCCCTCTGCAGGGCTAGTGGCTGGTGTTGCAGTTACGTTTGCCTGTTTGACCACAGAGATTGCTCTCACCGTGGTTTTTTCGGGGTTTTTGCAGAAGACAATCTGCAGAGAGAAGATCTCCTATCCCGTGGCATTAGGAATCACTCTCTTTGTGACTTTCGGGATATCGATTCTCCATTTCGAGGGGATTGCAGCCTTTGTGGCTCCGATCCTGCAGGTCTGTTATCCTGCGTTGATCGTTTTGGCTGTGGTGAATATCTTGCACAAGCTCTACGCCTTTAAACCGGTGAAATCGCTCTTCTATGGTACATTTATCACGAGTTTGGTGCTCGGTCTGCTGAAATAGCTATTTTTTCGCGAATGGTATTATTAACCTGAACTTCGGGTTTTTGCTCCCTCGTCCTCAACTATATGCACGTCTGACCCCATTTGTGAGGAGCCAGGGATAAGCAGCGATGAGCTGAGTCAAGAGATTGGCGTGGCCATTTGCAGCCGCCAGAATAGCGGCCATTTGATACTGCTGCTTCAGGTGACACTTTTTGAGCAGCCGTAGACAGACCTTCGAATGGCCCATCTTTGCAGCAAGATCTATAGCCGATTCCCCGGCTCTATTACGAGAGTGGAGCTCTACCTTCACTTGGAGCAACATCTCAACCACATCGATCCTATTTTGAGCAGCGGCATAGATCAAAAGAGTGTTGCTAAACCTGTCCGTCTTCTTTTTTCTCTTTTTCAACCCTTCGAAGTCATTGCCTCTAACAAGCGCAACAAAATTCACTCCTGTTTCGCCTAGGAAAAGTTTAGCATTTTCTGTGTCCATCCGCGAGAACAGATCAGTGGTTAGCATTTTTTCTGATATCTGTTCTTTTGTCAGAACTTTGAGTAACTCGCTTGAGTTAGCGCTTATTTCATCAAATTTATTTGTTCGCCAATAAAAGGCTAAAAGCAAACTTCTTATTTCAGAGTTGTTAAAGCTCTGAACTTTAGTGCCATTATTGCTCACATAGTAAATGTCAACATCATCTCGCTTCAAAATTTTCCGAACACATTCAACATGACCCTTAAAAGCAGCCATAAGCAGCGCTGTCTGGTTCTCATTATCCGCCTGGTTCACATTAATATCATCGTTTTCTAGAAGAGCGCGTACACAAGCTTCATGACCATTTTGAGCAGCCCAATGCAGCGCTGTGTGGCCCTTATTACCCACCTGGTTCGCATCAATACCACCTACCCCTGACAGAGCGCGTACACAACCTTCATGACCATTGTAAGCAGCACGATGTAGCGCTGTGTCGCCATTAGTATTCGCCCGGTTCACATCAACATCCACTCTCTCCAGAAGGGCCCGTACACAACCTTCATTGCCACCACTAGCTGCGTAATGCAGCGCTGCCCAGCCATCCTCATCCGCCAGGTTCACATCAATATCCTCTCTCTCCAGAAGAACACTTAGACAACCTTTATGATCATTTTGAGCAGCACGATGTAGCGCTGTGTGGCCCTTATTATCCGCCAGGTTCACATCAGTATCATCGCTCTCCAGCAGAGCACTTACACAACCTTCATGACCATTGTAAGCAGCCATATGCAGCGCTGTCTGACCTAACCGATCTGAATATTGGGCAAGCTTAGGATCAGTAATTAACAACAATCGTAGCAAGTCAACATCCCCTTCCGACGCAGCTTGTAAGAATTGATTCTCTAGACTATCCCTTCTCCCAAGCCTCTTCCGTGCTATTGACTTAAATTTGCTTCTGTTGGCGATCAAACCTTTTAATTTCTCTTCTTCTCCACCAGAACCAAGTTGCTTATAGACAGCTGTTGCTAAAGAGAGGTCTGCTCTCAGCCATCGGGGATTGGCAGTGATGGTTGCGATGGCCGTTTTTCTCTTCGTCGAGTCGGCTAGTATTCCCGAAATATCTTCAGCCTTCAACTTCCAGGAGGATGTGGCAAAAGCCTTTGCTTGACGTCGCGATCTGCCCCACAATCCTTTTTGCGTGGTAGGAGGCTCTTTTCCTAGACAGATCTGCCAGGCAAGGTCTGTGTCACAGTTTCTCGGTATCTTAAAAGGCATTTTTCTAAGCTCTCAAAATTTTCTAGGTATATCGTGTGCTTTGGTCTATAAAAAATGCAAATCTTTTTAGAAGAGCCCAGTGCTGAGAGCATGCTGGTTAAAAAATTTAGAGCTTTTGGCGGAGGGCGATGCCGGTTGCAGGATCGGTAACAAAGAGCATCTTTCCAGGTTTGCCCAAAGAAAATTCACACACTTTTTCATAGGGCTCAATCGCTAGGTTTTCTCGGCTCAATATCTCAGCAACCCTCTGCTTGAACATGTCTTTGATCTTGGTTTTATTCAGACACTTTTTGCTGTCGAGCTCTTTGCGATGGGCTTCTTCTTCTAAAATACGTCCCCAGAGCTCTTGCCGATAGTCAAGAATTGCCTCGGTGATCGCGGAATGATTAAATACAGCGGCCACAAGCTCCGGAGCGGCAAACATCAGGTTGACCTTATTATAGGCATGGTAGTTAGGCTCAGAAAAAGTAATATAATCCAATAAGGATGGGGTTTCGGTGAGCATCTGATAGAAAGCATTCTGTACCCTCTCATCATCGAAAATCAGCTTGGGAAGCAGGTCGGGATCTCTCACCTCTTGTTTCTTGGCTATCAGTGTGTCGAGAATGTGATACTCAACCTGGGGAATTTCATTGAAAAAGGGCTTCTCGGAGTAGAGGTTGCGCAGCAAAGCAGCCCCTATTTCATAGCGTGTGATCTCTGATCTAGAGTCATCTTTAGTTAGCAGAAGATTGAGGTTGAAACGGGAGTTGTCCGGAGGACGACAGAGGTTGAAGTTGAGGTCGATAGACCGCTTGACTACCTTGTTAGACTTTTCTTTTTTTTCTTTGGGTTTAGGTTTTTTTTCCGCGAGGTCATTTTCTTTATATGCGACTACTTTGAATTTATGTAACAGCCCCTTCTCGCGCTCTTTTTGGGCGAGAGCGTATGTTTGGCAGTGGCTTTTGTATAAGGTAGCGGCCATGGTGGAGTCGATATAGTTGTTCACTACTGAGGTGGTCAGAACACCCATAAGCATCAAAAAGGAGATGGTGATGAAGAGCGGATTCATACCTTCTTCTCCTTGGGATAGCTGATCAGTTGTTCACCCGGGAGTTCAAAGGCAAAAACCAGCCTCTCGTCCTCTTTTTTTCCTTCTCTTATGACAGTGAGTTTAAGCATGGCCGGAAAAGCTGTGTAGGCTTGTTGCCAGATCGACTGCCACCCTTCATCGGGAACAGGGTGGCCAACCTGTTCGGTTTCAACTGTTTTTTTGGAAGGTTGTGGAGGGTAATAGAAGCTAAAACTGAGGGAAGTGACGCGATCGAGCAAAACGAGGTTTTCTGAAGGGGTTACGCTCTCTTCTTTGGGAAGGGGCCAGACGCCGAGAGAGAGGGTGTTGTTCCGCTCGTCATAATAGAGCCGTCCGAGGACTTGGTGAGAGAGAAGAGGTTCCGGATGAGGGCCGTTGTCGAAGATAAAAACCAGGTCATCTCTTGTGGTAAAAAAAGGGGATTGGAGCTTGATGTGGGAGAAGAGTTTTTGTAGTCGCTGATCACAATACCGCTCTTCGACAAGGGGCCATTTTTTCTTTGCTAGAGTGTCGTGACGAATCGTGAGATGGTGGTACCAGAAGAAGAGGGAGCTGAGCAAGAAGGAGAGAAGGGCGAGCGAAATCAGCATCTCAATCAGAGTAATATAGCGCCTTCTCATACCGACTCTCCTTTGATGAGGAGTGTGTAGGGAAAAGCAAACTTCTTGCTATTTGTGCCTTCAAAGAGAATCTCGATCTTGAGAAGCAGATAGACGATCCCTGCTTTTTTCTTGTTGCACCGGTCGAGCTCTGTGATCTGATATGTCTGCTTGTAGGTGTGCTTCAAGGAGGTGGTGACGGTGTCGAACTCCTTTTCGATGGGTTTACAGAGTGTCTTCCATGAAAAATCTTTTTTTTCGTAGAGCTTCTCTTTGAGATCAACATATGTGGCGCGGGAGAGCCGTCCAAGTTCCATCTCTTCGAGTCGCTCGAGCTCTAAGCTATAGGTTTTGATGTGGGGCTTGAGGAGAGGGTAGAAGCAGAGCACCACAAGCATGAGGGCGATGAGCATCTCAAGCAGCAGAATGCACTTCTTGCGGATAGGGCGCTTCATAGTGCGATGCCTCCTCTCTTTTTGTGGTGATACGGCAGGGATAGCCTGGCAGTACTAGCGTCACTTCTCGCGCGCCGACCAGGGTGAGCTTGCCGCTTGTGACTCTCCCTGATGAGCCTGTAAAGTGAAGGGTGATCTTGGAGTCGGCTCGTCCGTCCAAGCTTATTTTCTTCACACCAGCTATCTTTATGTCTTTATTGATCAGTCGTAACATTTTTTCTGGCATGGGACTCTTTGGTATGATCTCACAGTGGAGCCCGCTCTCTTTTTGCTCCAATGTCAGGGCCACGTCCATGGAATAGTCGATCATCAGTTCGTTCGCAAAACCTATCTTGGAGCAGATGCGCTGTACGCCCTTTTCAAAGGTCTCCTTTCTCAGAGCTTTGGGAATAGTCAAACCTCCAAGGGTAAGACCTATCAGGGCGATCACGATCAAAAGCTCGATCAGAGTGACATTAGACCTATTTCTATTTGATCGCATGATCTGTTCGATATCTGCTCAGTCTGTCCGAAGTGACGACAATATCATCGTCGTCATTCTTGACAACGTTGAGCGGCTGGTTCCATCCATCTACTATGACTTTGCTCGCGTCGACGAGTGGTGATTTTCCGACAAAAAATTGCCATTTTTCTACCACCTCTTCTGTCGAAAGGTTACCATCAGCATCAGCCATTAACAAAATATCTCTGACGCGTGCAATATTCTGTTCTGACTTAAAGGCCCGTCCTTGGTCCATGCTGCCGCGCATATTGAAGGCAAGCGCTCCCCCAATGAGACTGATCAACATGATGACGATCATAATCTCAATGAGCGTGACAGCTCTTTTTTTCTTCTTCTTTCTCGTCATCATTTCCCTCCTATCCTGAAATGAATGCATTGATATCGGTCAACGGCAGCAGCACTGCCAACATGATTACGCCTACGACGAGTCCCATGATGAGCAAGATCACTGGCTGGGCTAAAGCCATCACCCGATTTAAACTTTTTTCAACCTCCTCTTCGTAGAGGTCGGCAATCTTATGAAGCATTTTTGCGGAGTTCCCGCCCTCTTCTCCGATGGCGAGCATGCGCGGCACAAGAGGCGGGATGAGTTTGGATTGGCGCAGTTCTGTGCTGAGTGAACTCCCCTCCACAATCCTTAGTTCAGCCCGCTCGACTACCTCTTCCAGGAGCGGGTTTTTCATGACCTTTCGAGAGATGCGAAGGGCATCGATAATCGTGACGCCGCCATGAAGCAGGGTCTCCATGGTGCGACAGAAACGGGCGATAGCTGCTTGGGTGACCAAACTCTTAACCAGAGGTGTGCGAATGAAAAGGTGGTGGAGCAGTAGTTTGCCGCGCTTAGCTCTCAGGAAGAGCGTCCATCCAAAGAAATTAGCAAAAAGGAGAGGGAGATAGAGAGCCCAGTAGCGATTGAGAAAGTGACTGGTAGAGATCACCGCTTGAGTAAAGTGGTTGACCTCTCGCTCTTCAAAGATCGTTTCCAGAGAGGGAATCACAAAGGTGATCAGAAGAAAAATAATAACCAGCGAAAAACTGGCGAGCAAAAGGGGGTAGATCAGGGCGGTGATCAGCTGTTTACGCAGTTTGCCCTGCTTGCCAAGGAGAATGGCTAATTTTTCTAGCGTCTCTCCAAGAGTGCCTGAAGACTCTCCAGCGGCTACCATGGCGCAGTAGAGGCGATCAAAACTTTTGGGAAAGTGACCTAGAGCATCAGAGAGAGAGATCCCTTCTTTGATCTGTCCGCATATCGTGGAGATTGTGGAGTGAAACTTCTCTCCACGATATTGTTCTTCCAACGAGAGGAGGCTGTCGTAGAGGGGGATGTCCGAAGTTAAGAGCTGAGCTAGCTGAGTGGTGAAAGTTGCGAGCGCGGTTCCTCGTAAACCCTCTTTTCGAGAAGCGTGTCCGCCCTCCTTGAGGGAGATCACCATCACATTTTGAGCTCGAAGCCTCTCTTTGGCTACGATCTGACTCTCGGCATCGAGAATACCCGACTGTTTCTTTCCGTTAGCGTCGACAGATTTATATTGAAAACGGACCATATTATTTAGTATTTGCGAGTTACGCGCATCACTTCTGCCACCGTGGTGATCCCCGCACGAACGAGATGAGCCCCGTGTTTACGGAGCGTGACGAAACCCTTTTTTAGGGCGAGCTCACGGATTCTTGAGGTGTCAGGACTTTTGGCGATCAAGGTCTGCATCTCAGAATCGATCTCCATCAGTTCATAGATGCCATGGCGTCCTTTATATCCCGATCCGAAGCATTGCTCACACCCCTTGCCGCGATAGATCAAGCCGGCATTCAAATTTTCTCGTGGAATGGAGAGCTCTTCTAGCTCAACGTCGGTGGGGGTATATCCTTCGCGGCAGTTTGGGCAGACTCGCCGCACCAGCCGCTGAGCGATTACCCCAGCAACGGTTGAAGAGAGAAGATAGGGCTCTACACCCATATCGACGAGGCGTGGGGTTGCAGAAGAGGCGTCGTTGGTGTGGAGTGTGCTCAGCACGAGATGACCGGTGAGAGAGGCCTGAATAGCCGTCTCGGCTGTTTCGCCATCCCGAATTTCCCCGATCATCACCACATCCGGGTCTTGTCGCAAAATATGTCGGAGCCCTGTGGCAAAGGTCAGACCAATTTTAGGATGGACGGCGATTTGACCGATCCCCTTGAGTTTATACTCAACAGGATCTTCGATGGTCATGATGTTGGTCTCTTCGTTTAAAATTTCCCAAAGACCGCTGTAGAGGGTTGTGGTTTTTCCACTTCCTGTAGGGCCTGTCACCAGCACAATCCCCTCTGATAGAGAGACGAGACGGCGAAAAGTGTCGAGAGTGGCGGGGAGCATGCCGAGCTGGTCGAGACCTAAAATAACGTTGCTTTTGTCGAGGATGCGCAGCACAATACGCTCGCCATGAGCCACAGGGAGAGTGCTGACCCGAAAATCGATCTCCCTTCCTCCCATATTCAACTTGATACGGCCATCTTGGGGGAGGCGATGTTCTGCAATATCAAGCTTGGCCAGAACTTTGATGCGAGTTAGAAGTTGGGATTGGTATTCGGGAGCCGGCGCGTGGCGGGATTGAAGGACCCCATCAATCCGATATCGAATCTTAAGATCATTCTCAAAAGGCTCGAAGTGAATATCAGAGGCCCTTTGTCCGATTGCCTCACTCAAGATCAGGTTGAGGAGGCGGATAATCGGAGCATCTCCATTTGTTTCGAGAAGATCATAGGATTCAACCTCTCTCTCTTGAGGATCATTGGGCAGCTCATCGGACGAGAGATTGGCCAGAAAAGCTGAGGCGGCTCCCTCTTGGTGGTTGTAGCACTCATTGATAGCGGCGACTATTTTTTCTTGAGGCGCACAGACCGCCCGCACCTCCTTGTCGAGCATCAGTCGGAGATCATCGAGGGCATCAAGATTGAGAGGATCGGCTATTGCCACTGTTATATTTTCATCACTCTCTTTGATGGGCATGAGGTGATTTTTCTTCACAAAGAGATAGGGGATCTTTTTTGCCAAGATTTTAGGAATGTCGAGATTGATTTCGTCGATCACTTCCATCCCAAGTTGTCGAGCTAAAGCTATCTTATCGCCCATCATATTCCCCTTGGCCTTCTCTAGCCGCTGTTGCAAATGTCCCATCTCGGCCGAAGAGAGCGGTCAGCCCTCCTTGAAAACGTTTGTTACGCTCGCGATCTTTGGCTTCGACCAGTTCATGCATAAATTCAGGGAGATCTCCTGGCCGCTTCTTGAGTTCTTCTTTTCGGATTCTTTCGGCATCTTCGAACGGATCGGAGATAATTTTTGGTGTGATAAAGACAAACATCTCGGTGCTATTATCAGTCATATCTGTGGTGCTGAAGAGTTTCCCCAACCCCGGAATTTCTCCTAAAAAGGGGATGCTCTCTTTGCTATCCTCTGTGCTCTTTCTCCGTAACCCTCCGAGGATCACCGTCTGTCCATCAGCGATACGCACATGATTATTGATATGCCGTCTCGTCACATCCGGACGGTTCTCTTTATTGTTTTTTGTGGTGTCGAAGGTGATATCGGTATCCAAAGTCACAAACCCTTCTGACTCGCCATCTTCATCGGATACGTTAATGGTAGGAGTGATCTCTATTGTGATCCCATATTGTGAGCGTGAGTATGTGGTGTTTTTGTCTTTATCGGCGCCGTTATAGATAGAGATTTCATCGACGATGGCAATCTTTGCGGGAGTTTGGTTAATGGTTGTGACCGAAGGGCTCGCACTGATCTGGACATCCTCTTGGCTAAGTAGAAAATTATAAGCCAAATCATACGCAGGAATTACACTCCCTTTGTTGTGACTGATCAAAAATTCTAAAATACCACTCCCTACTTTACTCCAGCTCAAACCACCACGGCTTTCGTTGGAAGCGCTTGTACCTAATCTGAGGAGATTGAGTCCAAATTTATTTTTATTGGATACCTTCTTCTCGAAAAGCAGCACCTCCAGCTGCACCATTTTCTTGGGAACATCCAGTTTTTTCAGCAGTTCTTTGATCTTCGGCAGCGCACTCTGTTCGACGACCATGATGATAGAACCGGTCTTTGCATCGACAATAAAATTGTTCTGACCATCGGAAGTTTTATGGGAGACGTGCTGCTTCCCGGGCTTGGCAGCTGCCGGCTGTACAATGAGAGGCTCTTTTTTCACCTCTTCTTTGGTGGTTTCTTTGGCTTTCTTCTCCTTCACGCCAGTTAAAGAGGCTCCTCCCACAAGCTGGTCATAGACTTTGGCCAAGGTATTGGCGAGATCTTCAGCATCAGAGTGTTTGGCCGTGTACCAGAAGATCGTTTTCTCTTGAGGATTCTCGATCTGATCCTCAACATCCCGAATCAACTTCACCGCCTTGCTTACCTCATCCTTGGTGCCAAATAGAAAGAGGGCATGAGAGAGAGTTTGAAGAGGGACAATTTTGAGACTCAGCATATCCTCTCCGGTTTTCAGGTTGAGAAAAGCGGAGTTGAGGATGGTCTCCATCTGCTGGGCATCGATCTTGGATGAGGTCACAAGCTGATAGTCTTGGTGGTGGTTCCCCGTTTTGACAAAATCGTAGAGTTTAAGCAATTCCTTGATCATTTCAGCCGAAGAGACAATAAAAATATCTCCCCCAATCACGTGTAGAGTGGTCGTCATTGGGTTGGAAAATTTCTGTAAAAATTGCAAAACTCCGCGAGGATCTGGGGTGTCGGGCGAGAGAACAAAGCAAACGCGGGCTAGGTTGGGCAAAATATCCAGATCATGAGGATCACTTGTGATATGCTTAAGCCCCAATGAGGGCTGAGTGCGCAGAAAGAAGAGCTCCCGAAGATAGGGATTAAGCTGCCGAACTCCCACCCCATGGCCAGATAAGATCAGTTCCAGACACTCATTCCAAGATTCTCGAGGGATCGGTAAGTTGGAGTTGATGCTGAGGCGGACGCCACCCACTTCTGGAGGGACGAGATAGACACAATCTTGGGCTCCATAGTCCGTGACCAGTTGCAACAAGGTGGTGTCGGGCTGATGCCAGAGCGCATAGTTGTCATTTTGCATCAAAGATGAGGTTTCATCCCGCCACATCTCCTCAATTTCGGTGATCTCTGCTTTTAGAGAGTTGATCTCATTGAGTAACTCAAGAAAGCTGGCCTCGTCACATTGTGAGGTATAAAGTTCTGAGACTCTGCCATAGAGACTTTTCAAACTATGGCGTTTTTCCGCGAGCATCCGATTGACTGATTTGAGCTGCGCCTCTGTTTCCTGATCCAGCTCATGGTCGCTTTGCTGAAAGCTCTCTTTTTTCTCAGCGATCGTGTATGCATAGATCATGGGGAGCAGTAATAGTAAGAAAATCCTCTTTCTCATTCGTTTTCACCATCTGTTTCTAGTTCAGCTTTTAACGAATGAGGAGGAGAAATGAGGTGTTCGGGGGCTGGCGGAGAGAGAGTTAAGTTGGTGTAGTTATTGATGAGAGGATTTTGTGATGCCGGGAGGTCGACCATCTCGCAATGAGTTCGCGAGGAGTTAAAGAGCTGCCCAATCAGAGTTTGCCGCCCATTTTTTTTCACCATTTTGTTGAGAACAAAGAGAGGACCTTTGAGCTTTTGATTGACGTAGTCATCGACTTCATCGGGGGATTCAATTTTATGCCAGCCCTCACCGGTGAGAACAAGCCAGTCGTGAGGTTTTAATACCAGCCGATTAGACTGCGCTTCCACGATAAATTGAGCCCAAGTTTTCGCTCCCACAAACTTAAATTCATTCAACAGATCGGGCAGTTTTTCATGCTCCTGCGTTCGGATTAAGTTGAGCACAATCTTGCCCTTCCCTTCGCCATCCCAGAGCTCGAAGTTCATGACTTTTTCGTTGACCTTCTTCAATACCAGCAGAGGATAATCCGCCGTCACCATCGACTCGGTGACAACGACCCATCGATCCTTGTCCCAGATCAACATATCCCCCGCTTTTACAAAGCAGGAGTAAGGAATTTCTCCGGTAGAAAAGTCTATTTTTTCTCGTCCCACACTATCGGCAAACTCTTCTCCTCCATACTCCTCGAGGAAAATATCGGAACCGACCCAGCGTGCTCGTTGCCTGACAAGTAGAGAGGCATCAACCCTAGCCCCACCGATTTCCCATCCAGGAGCAGGCCCTTTGCGCACTTCTTGTGAGCGCACCAAAAAAGAGCGGTAATCAGAAGGTGTGGCAACGACACCCCCTTTTTCGTTGAGCATGCCAACGACAACCTCTGCCCCCTCTCCTTCCCCGGATACCAGTTCGATCCAGAGAGGGGTTGGCTGATTGTTTGGATTAAAATGGTAGCTCCCCTTTGAGAAGTTGTGGGCCGGTTCGTTCCACAAAGGCGTTGATTGATTACTGCTTTTTTGAGAGCGTCCCATGAGAAGCGAAGAAAAATTGCCTTCATAGGTTAGATAGATCTTCTCATGGAGTTTGACACCCTTGGGCTTCTCCTCATCTTTGAGGGCAATATGAAAGAGCGCCTCGCTCGAAAGAATGTCTGGGCGCCCATTCTTTCCGTAGAAGAGTACCTCCTTTCTCAAATCAGGAAGCTCCATCTCCGGAGCTTCCCATTTCAGAGCAAAAGGTCCCTCTCCAATCCTTCGATAGGCCCCATCCCTTTGAATAAAAGGGTTTTTTGGTAACACATCTTTGGAAGAATAAGAGGCGGAGGCTAAGGAAATGGTTTCGGTTCTATTTTTGGATAGAAGGAAAAAGAGTGCAGCAAGAGTCACTCCAATTAAAGCCACAAGCAATAGATTAACAACAGCAAGCCAACGCATAAACAAACAACAAAAGCAAAACGATTTTTGGTAAGCGTTCAGAGTATTTACCCGTTTGCTTGTGTCATCCGAGCACGCCATCTCTCCCAACTCTCTCGTCACCCATAGCACTTTGGCTATGGCCTCCTCGAGATTTGTGAGATCTAGCACACTCGGATGCCCCCTTCAAACAGGACATCCTCTGAACACTAACTTTGGAGCCAGCAGAATAACGAAACGCATAAAAAAAGGCAATTCACACTTTTTTGTTTTATTTAGTTTTTATAAATCCAGCTGCCGCTAACTATCGTCATACTATCGAACTTTTTTTATAAAACTGAGGCGGATTCATAAAGCCCTGGATATAAACACCCACCCACTTTAGCTTCAAATGTTTTGTTGAATTTCTCTTTCGGATTAGGTAGTGTCATCTTAGGAATACAATTGGAGGTTATGATGGCTGAAGAAGAGAAGCCACCCGAAGAGAAAAAAGAGAAGAAAAAGTTTGAGATAAAGAATGAAAAAGTCCAGCGAGCGAAAGAGTTTATTGGTAATCGCTGGGCTGAAGTTGGGTCAGGATGTTTGATGGTCATAGGTCTGATTCTCTCATTTTTCTATGCGTGGATTGGAGGAGTTTTAGTAGGTTTCGCCGTAGGCCTCTGTTTTTATGATGGAATCAGTGCCTACTTCGTGAAACTGAACGACTACTACATGGCTCAAGGACTTTTTAAAACACTGATGTTTATAGGAATGGCGCTCTACCTTTTGCTCATAGCCCCCCTATTTTTAATTGCCATTGTGGTGGGCTATGGAGTAGCAGCCCTCTGTCATTGGGGTCTTGATAAAGAGTAGAATTGTAAATTTAATTTAAAGAGTGATATCTTGTTTTTTACAATGATATCAGCTCTAGCCCTGAATAGATTTAAGCGCATTTCGCTCGAAGCATCACTAACCTTTGAATCGGGGCTCTATGCATTTGAAGAACACCGCCATTTTTCGCTCACCGGCAGGCAAAAAGAGTCTCCCTTTCTTCGTCTAACCCATTCGAAATTGCAGTTTATCGTGATGGATCCCTTTGAGGCTTGCCCGGACTACGAGCCTCATCTAGGTGAAACACCTTTCCAGAAGCCGGCTTTTCTTTTGGCGATCGTCTGCCTGCAGCAAGATCACTACACCATCAATCTGGCAGCGCCCCTGCTGATTGAGTGGGAGCAGCGCCGAGGTCGGCAACTGCTTATCCCGGACGAACCGAACGAATTCCTCATTGATAAACATCGGAGTTAAAAGTTGTAGGTGAGTCCGCCTTCGCCTAGAATGCGCTGGCTTCGGGCGCTGTCAAAGGAGGCCTCGAGGTTGGCAAAGAGATGGAAGCGGCCTAGTGTTTGGCTGCCTCTAAACCCTAGGAGAAAAGCGCCCAGATTCTTGGGACCCTCTTGGTCAAAC
>JAAKFT010000024.1 GCA_011064935.1 Chlamydiota bacterium
CGAACACTACGCGCAGATGAACCTCAATCTTCGGGTGGGCGAGAAGCGGCGACGCGATGAGATTCTCCTCCACCTCGTCGAGATGCACTACAAACGCAACGATTACGACTTTTCCCGAAGGATCTTTCGCGTGCGCGGTGATGTTTTGGAGATCTACCCCGCCTATGAAGAAGATCTGGCCATCAGAGTAGAGTTCTTCGATGAAGAGGTCGAAAGGATCAGCGAAATCGACCCCCTCACCGGCCGAGTTAAACGCCGCTTAGACCAAATCACGATTTATCCAGGCTCACACCACGTCACGCCGGCGAGCGTCCGCCAGCAGGCCATGAAAACCATCCGCGCCGAACTCCAAGAGAGGATGGAGACCTTCGAAAAAGAGGGCAAGCTTCTTGAAAGAGAGAGAATTCACCAGAGGACGATGTACGACCTCGAGATGATCAAAGAGATCGGCTTTTGCAAGGGGATTGAGAACTATTCCCGTCATCTTTCGGCAAGATCGGCCGGCCAGCCACCTTCCTGCCTGCTCAACTACTTTCCCGATGACTATCTGCTCTTTATCGATGAGTCACATCAAACCATTCCCCAGCTTCACGCCATGTACAATGGCGACCGAGCGCGCAAACAGTCGCTCATAGACTTTGGCTTCAGACTCCCCTCTGCCTACGACAATCGGCCCCTTCGTTTTGAAGAAACCTATGCCAGAATCCACCAGGTGGTCTACGTCTCAGCGACGCCTGGCCGTTTTGAGCTCCAGGAGACGAAAGGAGAAGAGGTTGAGCAGATCATCCGCCCTACAGGCCTTCTAGATCCAAAGATCGATCTCCGGCCGGCCAAAGGCCAAGTCGACGATGTCCTAGAAGAGATTCGGCAGACCGTCGAAAAACAAGAGCGTGTCCTTGTCACCACCCTGACCAAACGGCTCTCAGAAGATCTCACCAAATATCTCATCGAGCTCAATGTGAAGGCAAAATACCTCCACTCCGATATCGACACCCTCGAGAGAGTACAGATCCTCCGCGATCTCCGTTTGGGCAAATTTGACGTTCTCGTAGGAATCAACCTATTACGAGAAGGACTGGACATTCCAGAGGTCTCCCTCGTAGCTATTCTCGATGCCGATAAGGAAGGTTTTTTGCGGAGTGAAACCGCCCTTATCCAGACCTGCGGAAGAGCATCCCGAAACGTCAAAGGACGGGTAGTGATGTATGCTGACAAAAAGACCACCGCTATCCGCCGAACTTTGGAAATCACCCAACAACGGCGAAAGATGCAGATGGAGTACAATAAAAAGCATGGGATTGTGCCCAAGACCATCAGCCGGGATATGGGAGTAGAGATGGGACTACCCGAAGAGATTCTCTATCCCAAGGAGAAAGAGCCTGTTGAGACCCTCCATGAGAAGAGGCACGAGTATCTGACCCAGAAAGATCTGGAGAAGAAGATCAAAGAGTACGAGAAGCTGATGAAAAAGGCAGCGAAAGAGCATCGCTTTGAAGACGCCGCCCGCTTCCGCGACCTCATGCACAAATACCAAAAGATGGAGATGACAACATGAAATTGCACAGTTCAGCTAATTTCTTTGAGGAGTTTGAGGTAGGAGTCAAAGCGAAGTTTTGAGATTTCGCCCTGCTCTACAGCCTCCTGGACGGCGCAGTGGGGCTCATGGGTGTGGCTCACGCCAAAAAAAGGAAAAAGCTTGCAATTTTGCATTTGAAATGCAATATTGCATATATGGCTGAGCGATATATTCAACGTTCCATGGAGTCTACTCTTAAAAAAGCCTCCAAAGAATTTCCTGCTGTTATTCTTACAGGGCCTCGCCAATCGGGCAAAACAACTCTTCTCAAACACCTTTTTTCCAAAACCCATAATTATATCTCTTTGGAGCCGCCAGACACGCGTGAAGCTGCGATTACCGACCCCAGAGGATTTCTTCAGTTGTACAAACCACCTATCATCTTTGATGAAATTCAATATGCCCCAGATCTGCTCTACTACGTCAAGGAATATATTGATGAGCACCGGGATCAGCGAGGACAATTTTTGCTTACAGGGTCGCAAAATTTGCTTTTGTTGCAACAGGTTTCAGAATCCTTGGCAGGAAGAGCTGCCGTGCTAAAATTGTTGCCCTTATCCTATCAAGAAATGATAGGCCAACCTCAAGCGCGCTTTCCTTGGGAAGATAAAATTCCTCGAGCTTCCCTTTCTTTGAAGCTCTTTTGGAAAAACATGCTAAGAGGAGGGTACCCCGAGTTAACGGCCTATCCTAAAAAAGATATTTTTCTCTGGCATGGGAGTTATATTCAAACCTATTTAGAAAGAGATGTTCGGACTCTTAGACAAATAGGAGATCTCACACAATTCCAAATGTTTCTCAGATCTATCGCTGCACGGAGCGCTCAACTTTTTCATTTGGTAGATGTGGCCAAAGAAATTGGCATTGCAGTAAATACTGCAAAAGCCTGGCTGGCTATTTTAGAGGCGAGCTATCAGATTATTATTCTAAGGCCTTATTTTGCAAATATTCACAAACGTTTGGTAAAAAGCCCAAAAATCTATTTCACGGATGTGGGAACTCTTTGTTATTTAACTGGATTAAAAGATCCGACACATGCGGCTTCTGGTCCTTTGGCTGGAGCTTTAGTTGAAACGGCTGTGTTTTCTGAGATCTATAAGAGATATGCTAATCGAGGTATTGACCCACAGCTCTATTTTTGGAGAACGGCAACCGGAAATGAAGTAGATATTTTAATTGCAGAAAAGAGTCGTTTGATTCCAATCGAAGTGAAAAGTTCTGCGACTCCAAAATCATCAATGGCTTCAGGAATTGTAAAGTTTCAAGAAGATATTGGCCGAATTTCTCAAAAGGGATTTGTTGTCCATCTTGGAGATATTGAACTACCTCTCGCTCCAAGCGTTACAGCCCTTCCCTTTTCCCATCTTTGATTTGCTATTTTATTTCTTTGAGGAGTTTGAGGTAGGAGTCAAAGCGAAGTTTTGAGATTTCGCCCTGCTCAACAGCTGCTTGAACGGTGCAGTGAGGTTCGTGGGTGTGGGAACAGTCTGGAAAGCGGCAGTGATGGGCTATTTCGGTGATCTCGGGGAAATAGGTTTCGAGATCTTCCTTCTGGAGATCCCAAAGTCCAAAGCTGCGTATCCCCGGTGTGTCGATGCAAAAACCTCCAAAAGTGAGTGGAATCAGTTGGGCAGCTCGGGTGATGTGGGTTCCTTTGCGGGTTTTTTTGGCCAGATCGCCGGTCGGAAGGGTGAGGCCGGTGACGGCGTTGATGAGGGAGGATTTGCCAACTCCAGATTGGCCAGAAAAGACCGAGGAGCGCTCTTGCATCTGTTTTTTTAGCGCAGCAATATTTTTGTGGCTCTTGGCGCTGAGTGTGATCACGGGAATATCAAGCGATCGGTAGATCTGTACAAATTTATCGAAGAATGGATCTTTGGAATCGAGTAGGTCGATTTTGTTGACGACGATCACGGGTTGCATGTTGCCTTTGAGGGTGGCGATAATGTAGCGATCGATGAGGGCGGGTTTGAGTGGAGGTTCGACAACTGAGACGGTGATCAGCACTTGGTCGATGTTGGCGGCGATGAGTTGCTGTTGACGCTGGCGAAGGTGTTCTTTGCGAGCGAGGACGGAGTATCTCTCTTCGATGTGGGCGATGGCTTTTTTGTCGGGCTCGAAGAGGACGATATCTCCGACGGTGATGAGGTTTTTGATGTGGGAGACCTCTTTTTTGAGGATGCCGCTGAGGACACAGAGTATCTGCTTGCCGTCTGAGTCGATGGTGATTCCTTCGGGAGAGATGGAGAGCACACGGCCTTGTGCTAGGTTTTTCTTGGCCAGTTTACGTTCGCGCTCTTCTTGGAGTTGCTGCGCATGCTTTTTCCTGTCGGTTTTTTTGAATTTGGAACGATCTTTGCGGGTGGCAATTTTTCGCTCCATGCGATGCTCTTTGCGGCTCAATTCTTCTTTATCATGCATGAATGGGCCTCAATTGATGCATCAAAATGCCTCCAGCGACGGCGACGTTGAGAGATTCCATCTCTCCGGGCATGGGGATGGTGACTCTCTTACCCCATTTTTTCGCTTCGGGGGAGAGTCCGTGGGCTTCGTTGCTCAGGAGAAGCACCACCTTTTTCTCTTGAGGAGAGTTCTCGATCTTCTCTCCTTCGATGTCGGCAACATAGGGGCTTAGCTGATTTTCTTGGGAGAGGGTTTGGAGCTCTTCCCAGGTTCCTTGGCGCATTGGTAGCCGAAAAACAGTGCCGCGGGAGGCGCGGAGGGCTTTTTCGTTGAAGGGGTCGACGCAAGTTGGGAGAAGAAAGACTCCTTCCCAGCCAAGAGCGAGGGCGGTGCGCAGGAGGGTGCCGAGATTGCCGGGATCTGAGAGTTGGTCGAGGGCGAGGATCCACTGTTTCCCCTTTAAGCTGGCGGGTTTGGGAAGGGGAAACTCAGCGACTACTCCTTCCGGCGCGGGAAGGGCGGTAATCTTTTTGAGGATCTCTTCGGAAACGAGATAGGCATGGTCGGCTGGAATTAGGAGTTCTTCGTGGGTCGCTAAGACCGTTTTTGGGCGTGTGGAGGAAGCAACTTCTTGGATGATCTTCCTTTCTGTGAGGAGGGCGGAGTGGTTTTCCTCCCGATATTTCCGGCTCTTTCTAAGTCGGATGAGGTGCTTGACGAGCGGATTTTGTAAACTTTTGATGCTTATTTTTTTCTCGATCATTAATATTCAAATTTATGATTCCCTTTAGAAAATCACTTGCTTTCCGCATTTTGGGAATAAGCATCATTTTACTTGCTCTGCCTCTTTTAGTGGACTCTTTTATCCTGGTCCAGAAAGGGTATAGGGATGCGATCAAGGATGCCAAAGAACATCTGATCGAGAAGGCCTACTCCAAGGAGCTGCCCCTGAAACGTATGCAGCCGGTCAAACGGCCGATGTTGGTGTTATTAGAAAATTTTTTGAATCTCCAAACAGAATTCCCTGATCTTCCGAAGCCTGAGGTCGACACAAAATTAGCGGAGATCGCTGCAGAGAGAGATTTTATCGGTATTTTTCTCTTGAAATTGAATGACGAGGGCCGGCTTGTGGTGATTAACTCTAGCATTCCGGGCCATGAGGGTAGAGATTTTACCCACCACTTCCAACTCTATGATATTTACTCTGAGCAGACGAAGGAGCAAGGCTATATTAACTTGATTTCCTATGATGTTCAATCGTCCCAGCCCTTTATCCTCGTCGCGAGAGTGGTCTATTCGGAGGCAGAGCAAAAACCGCTCGGCGTTTTGATGGTGGCGGGAGAGGTAGGAGCGCGGTTTGAAACTCTTCTTATTCCCGATGAGGAGCACTTCCCCGTGGATTATGCGCTTCTACTACCAGATACGGTTGTCTTTGCAGCGAGTGATCCTGATTTTCAGTTTCAATATTTTGCTCCTATCGACAAGAAGCAGCAACCGCTCTTTTTGAAGGAGGGGCCGCAGGCGAAAGATCTTCTGCCCGAAAAGCCTCTAGTGGTTCTAGGGAGCAAAGATTATCCCTTCTTTCGTTTTATTTGGAACGGTGAGGAGCAGATTGGATTCATCAAAAAGATCATGGGGAACAATATCTCTCTTTTGACGTACGCCTCAAAAAAAGCGGTTTTTGAGCAGCCGATGATTGATTTTCTTAGTATCTATGGTGTTTATGCACTAATACTTATTAGTGGCTCCATTCTGGCTTTCTTTCTGACTAAGCGGATGTCTAGACCTATGCAAAACTTAAGCTACGTGATGGGTGGGATTCAAGCGGGTCATTTGGAGATGCGCTACAAAGAAGATCCGCTCGGTTATGAGATCAACCAGCTGGGGATGATCTTCAACGAGATGGTCGATACATTGCTCCAGAAACAGCGGCTGGCTGAGGAGGAAAGGGTCAAACGGGAGCGATATGCCAAGGAGCTGCTGATTGGGAGAGAGGTTCAGCGCAGCTTGTTGCCTGAGAAGATGCCTAAATATCCGGGGGTGGACCTGGCTGAGGTCTATCTGCCTGCCAAAGAGGTCGGCGGCGATTTTTATGATGTTTTTATCCGTGGAGAGAAGAGCGAGGAGCTGGTCCTGGCCATTGCGGATGCTTCGGGCAAGGGTGTGCGTGCCTGTTTCTACTCTCTGGATGTGCGCAGCATGTTGCGCACCTATGCCCAAAAATATGAGGCCGTCCAGTCGGTTCTAGCCAACATCAATAAACTCTTCTGCCAGGATACCGGCGATACGGGCATGTTTGTGACCGCTCTTGTGGGGTTTTACAATCATGAGAGTCGAACGTTGCGATACTACTCTGCCGGTCACAACCCTCTTTTGATCAGACGGGCTAATGGGGAGACCACTTTTGTCGACCATCTTGGGGCGGCTTTGGGTATTGAAGTGCCCGAGAGAGGGGGAGATCAGAGCGTTCAGCTTGCAAGCGGCGATGTGGTGGTCTTCTATACCGATGGGATCACCGAGGCGCACAATGAGCAGAATAAACTTTTTGGTGAGGAGAGATTGGTGCAATTGGTTAAAGCGAGTGAGGGGCAGACGCCTTCGGAGATGATCGCCGCTATCCTCAAAGAGGTTGAGAAATTTGTGGGGGATGCTCCGCAACACGATGATATTACTATGCTGATAATGAAGGTCCAATGATTAGGAAGTCACTACCACTTCGTGTTCTGGCGATTAGCTTTATCGTTCTTGCGCTTCCGCTGCTCATCGACTCGTTTATCTTTTTCCAGAAAAACTACAATGAATCCATTGCGGATGCTGAACGGGAACTGCGTGAAGATACGATCAATCGGATCTTCGCCATTTCCGAGATTGAGCCGGTCAAGCAGGTCTTCTTAAAAGAGCTCATGATGTTGTATGACATCAAAAAGGAGATCGAGACTCTTCCCAACGACGCTCTCAATAAGCAACTCAAAGAGGTCGCCGATCTCAATCCAGGCTTTGAGATTGATATTGCTAGCCGAGACGAGAAGAATCAGTACAAAATTGTTGCTTCGAGTAGGAGCGATACAATAGGCGCCGTATTCACCAGTTATTTCCAGATGGCGCGAATCTTTGAGAAGGGCAAGGGGAAATATTTTAGCTATATCTATATCCCCGAAGAGAAGAGGTATCTGCCCTATATGTATATCGCGCGTGTGTTGGATGACCTGTCGGTTTTAAGTGTCGGAATCAACATAGAAGATAAACTCGTTCCTATTCTTGCTCAGGAAGAGGGGGACATTTCCTACGCAATGATCATTGAGGACGGAATGATTTTTGCAGCCACGGAGCCCAATTTGCAGGGAAATTTTTTCTCCCCTATCCCGCCTTTGCGTCTCAAGCAGATTGCAGAGGCAGGCCATCTCGGAGAGAGTTCTATCCCTACCAAACCGCTGATAGTGATTCAGAGGGAAGGCTCTCCGATCTTTGAGTTTATCTTTGGGGAGAAGGTACAGATCGCTTACCAAACCTATGTTCCCTCTCTCGGAATCTATTTTCTGGCCTACTCGCCCAAAGAGGCTATTTTTGGGAAATCGATTCGTCAGTTTCTGCTGATTTACACGATCTATGGATTTATTTTAATAGCTGGCGGAGCGGTAGCCTACTGGTTCTCTCTTTATATCTCTCGCTCGCTGAAGCAGCTCTCTCAGATGATGGGAAGAGTAGGCGAGGGCGATCTGAGTGTGAAATATAAACCTGCACATCTCGGTTATGAGATCAACCTGCTTGGAGAGATATTCAATGAGACGCTTGGGAAGCTGCTTGAAAATATCAAGCGAGCTGAAGATGAGCGGGTCCTAAAAGAGATCTACAAAAAGGAGCTGGAGCTCGGTCAGGAGGTGCAAAACAGTCTTCTGCCGCAAGAGATGCCCAAGATGGAGGGTGTGGAGCTGGCGTCCAACTACCTCTCTGCGGAGCAGGCAGGAGGGGATTTTTACGATCTCTTTATTACGGATAGCGATCAACTGGTGCTTACGGTGGCTGACGCTGCCGGGAAAGGGATTTCCACCTGCCTCTACTCTCTTGGAGTGCGAAGTCTACTGCGCACGCATATGACCCTATATGATGATGTGGGAATGATTTTGAGCGCGGCCAACAACCTCTTCTGCGAAGATACGGGAGAGAGCGGCATGTTCGCCACCGTGATGATGGGTATTTACGACCCCAAAACCCGCCTCTTCTCTTACTACTCATGCGGTCATGTCTCACCCATCGTCCGCAAAGCCAATGGCCAGCTCATGACCCTCGGTCATCGAGGGATGGCGATGGGATTGAAATCCTCTACTCAGTATCAAACCGAAGAGGTTCAGCTGGAGCCCGGTGATCTTCTGTTGATCTACACCAATGGACTAGTTGATGTGTACAACGAACATCACCACCCTTTTACCGAAAACCGATTGAAAGATCTTCTGCTCCACCGAAGGTGGTTTTCAGCAAGCGAAGTGGTGGAGGGATTAACTCACGAAGTCAAAACTTTTGTCGGCGCTACTCCACAGGAGGAAGAGGTTGTGATTTTGGCTATGAGGGTTGTCTGACATGGTGGCTTTGGGCGAGGTTGTTGGGTCAATTTCTGCACCACTTGAAGATCCGCTTTTCTACCAGACCGTTCACCAAAAGATTGCTGAAGCAGCAGAGAGTGCGCTTACAGATCCGCTGGCCAAACTCATCTTGGGTGAATTTGTCGACAGCTGCCACGACCTAGACCGCACCAAAATTCAAGATAGTTGGTCGTGGAGAAATGTCTCACAAGCACGAGAGTTGGCGACTTTTCTGATCGATGATCAAGGCGCTCTTCGCAAAGCTGAGCTCATCGGTGCCATCAACCTTCTAGAAGCTAACCTCTACTCTTTAGGGCCCGACCGTCACCACGATGCGATTCGTCAGAGGCACCTGCTCGCTATTTTACGCTTTTTCCACGAAGATCCCGCATTTGGTTCTGCCTTGAAAAGGATTGGTCGACCCGATGGCCATCTGGTTGCCGAGAAACTGATTCGAGAAACCCTCTTTTTTCCTGGGAAAGAACCGGTGACTGACGCACATGCAAGAAGAGCTGCCCTCTCTGCCCTCTTGACCTATTTGCGCCAAAATGTCGGCTCTTGTTTTGCCACCGCGCCCGCTATTTTGATACAGAGCGAGCAGCCGTTGCAATTTCTCTCCGATCTGGGACAGCTGCTCGGTCTAGGAAGAATCACACGAGTGATCGAGGGGGATGAGTATGCGGTGCCGCTCAGCGCCAGCTGGGGTGTCGGGGATCTCTACCGCCCTTTCTTTCTCCATAGTTTAGGCAACCATCCTTGGACGGTGCTGGCTGCCTCTCCCGGAATAAACGTTGCTTTGAAAGCGGCGGGCGTCAAAGAGGAGAGCGAAACTCTCTTGAAGGCGGCAAAGCTTAGCGAAGATCCCTTTGCGCTTTTAAATCCCGATCTCGTCATTCGTTCTGTTCTCCTGACCTTTTTTAAGGTTACCGGAGAAGATGTCGAAACCTACAAAGCTAGACCCAAGGAGGGAATCTTTGGAGAACTTGTGGTTACCCATCCCCAAGGCCTTTCGGGTAAGTCGCGTGGAGCGCTCAATTTTATTCAAGGTTATGAGAGAGCCAAGGAAGCCTTTAAAGCGATCACGGACAACGCCCTTCTCAAAGCATGGGAGTTTACCCTCGCCTCCCTTTCGGAGACCAAGGCGGACTTTGCGCGATGGAATCTCTCATCAAGTCTTGGGCTTCATCCTGAAGAGCCCGATGGGATCGGCCATCTGCTCTATGAGAAAATTCAGGAGAAGGTCGAAAGGGTCAATGAAGAGATTGAGGAGCACAGCTCACGATATGATCAATTTTATGCGCAGGCCAAGTATCTCGAAGGTAGAGTAAGGCACGCCTCCACTGAGAGTGAGCTTGGCTGGCTCAGAGCCGACTATCAACTACGCAAAATGGAGCTCAATCGAGTCCTAAGCGAGCGGGATGATGCCTACGAAAGAGGGAGGAAATTGGCCAACCTCCTCCCCTTTCTCATCGAATTTTATGCCGTCAAGTTCAAAGAGTATTTCCAGGAGGTCTATGATGCGGAGATGCGTGATATCTCTCCCAACCCCTATGACGATACTCCCGCCGGTTTTCGACTACTCTACAAACATGGCCGCACCAGCACTTCCCTCTGGACGATGATCCATTCACCGGTAGAGTATATCCAATCGCTCACTTCTTTTTTCATCGCCACCGAAGCCGAACTTTCCCGAGCCCACGAGATCGAAACCGTGCAGGCTGAGTTCACCGATCTGATCACAGCTATCATCATCCATGTGAAGCGACCCGAGTTTCTCGAGAACTCTTTCCATCGACTGGCTAGAGCCTACAAAGAGCCCATGATCAAAGATCCGCTCAACCATCTGGACAAGATTCAGCGCAAACCGTGGGCCTACACCTCGGGTGGTACCATGCAAACGCTTGTCAGCTGCTACTATGGTCGCTCCCAATACCCCAAAGAGAGCGGCCGCTGGGTGGAAAATGAGACAGAACTTCTTGCTTTTTTGCTCGATACGATTCGGGAGCTTCCCCTGAGTGCGCAGAATCAGTTTAGAGAGAGTCGCGACAAATCGCTCCTAGCCTTCTCTCCTACCCACGCCTTTTTGTGTAAACCAGGTTGGAGAAAGTTTCAAAAAGGGTGGGATAACGATCTCTATACCTACACCTGGATTCGTGATCACTGGATACGTCCTCAACAAGCCTTCCTCTCGTCTCAGATTCTCGACAGTCGTATGATGGAGTTTCTTGCAGACAAAATCTCACACTTTATTCCCGAGGGGTATAGGCCTATCTACAAAAGAGCACTCGGTACCTTTTCTCTCTCGCTGCGACCGAATGAGCTGCGCGATCATATCCTCAAAAGTCTCTCCTACGAAAGATGGATGCGTCAAGGCCATCAGTTGAAGATACTCTCGGAAGAGATCGACAGCTTGCTCTATGGCGTTCTGCCACTCTTTCCCGAACATCAACTACGACAAAAACTCGAGACTCTTTTTGAAAGTGTTGAAGAGATTGAGCCCCCTATGAAAGAGAAGCTCCTTGCCTGCTTCGATAAGATTGAAGAATCGGTCGGCAAGTACAAAATACTCACCGCTCAAGATCTTCGTCAAATCGCCAAAACCCTGCTCATCCTGGTGATGGGCAAGGTGCGCAGCCCCATTCCCTTTCATCAGAAAATCACCGAGGCGATGCAGAGCAGCGGACTCTGCTATCCGGCGCCGATCCTCTTTGCCGACACCAACTGGGTGAAGAATACCTTTGGATTTATCCTCAGTCCCGGCAGTGATGCACTCGAACTTTGGCGCTTTGATGATTGTGGCAGCGAAGGACGCCCTATAACAATTTGGAAGCGCTTTCTTGACGGAACCGTTCACTCTTCCTGGGGTCTCTACATCTCTCCCTCAGAGTATCAGTAGCATTTGAAATAATACTTGTAAATTACCGGAGATATTATATACCTTGACGAAGGAGATCCTACTATGAAACGTATTTTGCCCCTTCTATTGTTATGTACTTCAGCGCTTTTTGCCCAAAAGGCTCCGTTTGCCTCGCAAAGTGATCTAGTCGCAGACGTGTCAGATACCCTCATGGGCGGGATTTACCACCATCGACTAGGCTTTGAGAGCTTTGCATATGAAAGATCAGCTTGGGTTCAAATGCTAGGGAACTACCGAGAAAGAGATTCTTCTTCACAAAGAGGACACTATGAAAATTGGTTTGGTGGAGTTGTTGGTGGAATAAACTATGGCCTTTGCCAGGACTCCTACCTCAACTTTTATCTAGGAGGAACATGGGGAAATGTCGATATGTATCACTCCAACTTTGATACAGAGAGCATTTTTTTTGGTATGAGCTATGAAAAAGTTTGTGACCGAGCTTTCTTTGGTTTTGCTCTTGCTGGAGGCTATCTAGCAGAAGAGCGTCACTATCAAGGTGTACGCGAAGAGCCCCGCGGTCTCTTTGTTACCCCCGAAGTTACTTATGCCAATCAACTGTGTTATCGATACCTATCACCTATCTTTAGCGCTACTTTGCGCTACGCCGGTTTCTTCCCGAGCGATTATGAGCACGGCGAAATTCAAGGAATACTCTATGTCCAAAAGCGCTCTATTCAACTTGTTTCGCTACGGGGAGAAGTCGCCACAGCTCCCTTTGCGTGTGGCCGTTGCCTGCGACTTTTTCACTACCTGCAGTCCTATCTAGGTGTAAGCGGACGATTTCAGTTTGACGGCAACCATGTCAGTGGTCAGTTGCTGGGCAATAGAGAGAGCTTCTCCCAAGGGGTCGACCGTTCTATTGTCTATGGGATGGTGGGCCTGCGTGCTCTCAAGCGCTGCGCCTGTACGGATCTGCAAGCCAGCATCGAAGGGAATTATGACAGTGACAGCAGCTGGAGAGTTTATGGGGAGTTTAGCTTAAATTATGCATTCTAAGGGGACGAAAATATGAAAAGGGTTACTCAGATCCTTCTGACCCTCCTAAGCTTTTCATGCGGGCTACAGGCTAAAGTTACCGTTATCCGATCTGGGGAGACGGTCACTAGTACGGTTACGATTACACCAGCAGGCGATGGCGTCATTGTCGAAGAGAGAGGAACTATATTCCCTTTAGGAAGCGGCGACAACGGTATTGAACTGACGGCCAATAATCAAACGGCGCTCAATCAAGGCACTATCGATGTTTTTGGGATCGCCAATGGAATTAACACTGTAGGTGACAATGTAACGATCACCAACGACAAGAGCGGTCGCATCACCTCTACAAGCCTTGGGGCTGCTGGAATTGTCAACCTCTCAGGCGCCAGTGCCGTGATCACCAACAGAGGCACTATCACCCTTCAAGGGGGATCGAACGCTGGAATTTTCAATTCAGGCGCCAATGCCATGATCACCAATAGCGGCACCATCGGCATTACGCTCGGAGCTGATTCCTACGGAATTCACAACTCATCAGGCGCCAATGCGGTGATTACCAACAATGGCGCCATCTCCGTGGGTATCGATAGCTTCGGAATTTATAACCTTAGTAGTTCTAACGTATCGATCACCAACAACCGAACCGCCACCATTTTGGCTCTGGGCTCTGGTGCTCGTGGGATTAACAACGTTACAGGCAACAATGCCGTGATTACCAATAGCGGCATCATCTCCGCCTCTGGCTCTGGAGCGATTGGAATTAATTCCACAAGTTCAACAGGCGTTCGCATCAACAACGCCGGGATTATTCGATCAGCCCAGTCCGATGCTCTAAACCTAGGGAACTCGCACACCCTCTCTCTTCTCAGAGGATCTCTTTTGGAAGGGACAGTTTCTGTTGGCAGTAGTTTCACGCTGATTGTCGAAAGAGGCCTCAACCTCTTTCTCACGCTGGGTAGTGGAGGTTTTGATAGCCTGGATGTCTCCATGCCCTTTGTGCAGGTCGGCTCCACCATCGCTACGATTGATCCCACAGGGCTTGCCATGCAAGCAGATGTGGCCGCCGATCTTTCTGACACACTGCTCGATGGGCTCTACCGCCACCGGTTTGGTTGTTGCAAACCTTGCGGATGTGGTCCGTGGACCGAGCTGCTCGGCAGCTATCGCAAACGCAGCCATGGCGATGATGCGGTCGGTTATGAGAACTGGCAAGGCGGCTTCTTAATCGGCTATGATGCTCCCATCTGTTCGGGCAACCTCTCTCTATTTGGCGGCATTTCTTTTGCAAAAGCTGAGGTGGATCAAATCACCCAAAGAGCCGACATCAATAATTATGTCGGAGGATTGAGCTATGAAACTCGCTTCTGTGGCACCTTTTTGGGGTTGGCCATGGCTGCCGGATATGTTAGTTGGGACAACCAACGTTTTGTGATGAACAATCTAGCAGCGGATGGTGTTGAGAGTGCCAGAGCAGATATTGACGGCTTTTTTCTCTCCCCCGATATTACTCTTGTCCGTCAGCTGAACATCTGGTGCCACCCGATTTTAAGCTTGAATGTGCGCTATGCCGGCCTCTTTCTGGGCAACTACGACGAAAGAGGCTCGGGATCCAACCTCACAGTCAAAGACAGAGAGATCGATCTGATCACCCCCCGACTAGAAGCGGCGATCCCCTATTCGAGTAGCTGGGGTTCTTGCTGCTGGAGTGTTGAGCCCTACGTCGGAGGGTTTGGCAGATTTCAAGTTGGGGGCTATCGCGTCGATGGAGAGCTACTCGGCCAATCCCTGCAGTTTGACCAAGAGGGTCCTAAAAACCTCGCCGCTTTTCTCCTTGGGTTTAGAGGTACCCAGACTATCGGCCGCTGCCACCTCTTTGTCAACCTAGAGGCCTCTTTTGATAGCGCCAGCAGCCAGCGGATTCTCGGTGAAGGCGGCCTCAGTTGGTCTTATTAACCTGAATTCAGGTTAATACTAATGGAAGAAAATAAAGTTACAAACACGAGCCGCCTAACGGGTCACCTTCGTTCCATCCTTTCTCGTTCATATTTAAAAATATGAGCTTCGAAACGATAGCCCAAAT
>JAAKFT010000025.1 GCA_011064935.1 Chlamydiota bacterium
TGGTGGCCTGTTGAGGCGATTTCCCGAATGAGCGTGGAGCTGATATGCGCATATTTGCCATCGGCCATGAAAAAGATCGTCTCCATTTCGCCGATCTTCTTGTTGGCAAGGGCCATCTGAAACTCGTGTTCCATATCCGCAAAGGCGCGCAAGCCTCGAATTAAGAATGAGACCTCCATTTTTTTGGCAAAATCAACCACCAGACCGGGAACATGGACGATCTCAATGTTATTGCGTTTGGCTAGGATTGTTTTTAGGAAAGCGGCCCGTTCATCGGTACTGAAACAGATGTTTTTCTTGCTGGAGTTTTGGGCGACACCGACGAGAAGTCTATCACACATCGTTGCGGCTCGCTCGATGACATCGAGATGGCCGAAAGTGGGAGGATCAAAACTACCTGGATAGAGACCTATACTCATCGTTTTACATACTGTTTTAAAAAGGCCTTGCCGATTCTTCGGCTGCTTTTCAATTTGAGTGTTTTGAGGGGAAACTCTCTAAACTCGGTGTCTTCTAGAAAGAGCTCACCCTTTTCGTTCAAAATGGCATGAAGATCGACAAATTGCAAGACCTTGTCGCTATAACCTTCCCCATAGGGAGGATCAGCGAAGATAATATCAAATCTCACCTCGCGAGCAGCAAAACGTTTGAGAGCTTTTATGCTATCGAGGAGAAGAGTACGCGTTCGTCTCTCTTCGTCCAGAGTTTGGATATTTTTCTCGATGGTCTGTATGGCTTTTTTATCGATCTCGACAAAACTGGCTTGGGCGGCGCCTCGACTGAGTGCTTCTAATCCAACAGCTCCAGCACCTGCAAAGAGATCGAGGAAATGGGCCTCTTCTATCGTTGCTTGGCAGATATTGAAAAGGGTCTCGCGAAGTTTGGAGAGGGTAGGTCGCGTGGTTTGGCCTTGGGGAGCAATGAGCCGTCTGCCCCGATGTACGCCACCAATAATCTTCATGGTTTTAATAAGGGTACTGGGAGGTTGAGAGGGGAAAGTAGCTGTTTGGCAGCTTCTAGATGGGCGAGTTTTCCATCGATAAAGTACTGCTCATAGTGTTCTTGTGCCAAAAGTCGGGTCCACTCTCTCTCCATGGAGAGAGTTCCATTTTGGGCTGTGTCGAAGGTGATTTTCTTTTTGATATCAAAGCGACGGTCGTAGTAATCGCCCTGTAGAAAGAGGGTAAAGGGTGTGAGTCGATTGGTTGTTCCCCAAACCACAAATGGGCGATTTTGATAGAGTTCGGGAGAACGCATGTTTTTCGGTTGCAGCTGTATGAGGTTTTGGGGATCTCCTGAGATAGCTGTGGCTCTCATATTCTTGCCAATAGGATTTTGAACCGTGGTGATTAATCGAGTCAATTTATCTTCCACCTCTTCGTGGGTGGATGCATAGAGAAGAGAGCCCTTGTTGAATGTGGAGATTAAGTCGAGGAGAGGGAGGTTATTGCCACAGCCAGAGGCCAGGCTGAAAAGGGCTACTTTGCCTCTATTTCGGATCGTCCATCTGCCGATGATCTGCCTCTGTTTCTCTAGCGTGAGATAGGTATCTCCATCAGATAGAAGGATAGCTGTGTTGACTTCTTTCTCTGAGACGTCGTGGGGAATGATCTTTCCGAGTGATGCATATAAATCAGTCGCAGCAAAGTGACCTCCATGTCCCTGTTTATCTAAAAAATCTTTGGCAAACACTAGGGTTTCTTCAGCGAAAGGAAGGGGTTTGTCTGCAAGGCGAGTCACGCGATTGTCGAAGATTAGGATATTGAAAGTGTCTCCGGGTTGAAGGAGTGAAAGGGCCGAGGAGACGGCTTTTTTGTTGTTGAAATAACGAGAGCGAGAGATGGAGTTGGATCTGTCGACGAGAAAAAAGTAGTTTTGGCGAATTCTCTTGAAGGCGATATCAGATTTTGGGTGAAAGGTGATTTTGAAGACATATCCGGAGCGCAAACGACGCGGCGCATACTCGACAGTAGCAGTGAAATGATCACTTTCAGCAATCACGCCATCAAAAGAGTCGTAATTCTCTGTGCCGAAAATAAAGTCAAATTTGGGAGGTTCAGTTGCTGAAAATGAGATCGATTCAGTGGGTTCATCGTGCAAAGGACTCTTTTCCCAATGGATCAGATCTTCTCCCTGTTCACTTTCGGGTAGCTCGAAGACTAATTTTGCCCCTGGTTCTATAAGAAATTGCTCTGCAATCACTGGAGAGAGGGTCTTAGGAGTACATTCTGGCGTGAGTTCGTGGAGCTGCTGCTTTAGCTCAACCATAGGAGTTTCTGTAAGATAGGAGAAGATTTCAGTAAGCTCTTGTTCTTTTTGAAAATAGTCTGAGGGTGAGAAGATGTTTTTCTTAAAGTTCAAGGGACCAGGCGTGAGCGACCTTCCATGGAGAAAGTAAAGGGAGCCCGCATGAGAGAGGATCCCAGCTAAAAGAGTGAGAAAAAGAATGCCTTTACGAGCTTTCATCTTTGTTTAGTATAGCTACACGCAGTTGCTTTCTCTACTAGATATTTTGTCACGGCAAATTTTCCCTGCCTAAGGGTCGACAGAAGCGCTCGTGCTGCTTTCTCTTTTGATTGTACTTCGACGATCCGTCCTTCTCTTTTAGCCTTCTTCGCCTGCAGAATAAAGATTCTGGCATCGAGATAGCGCATGTACGCTTGATAGATGCGATCCTGATTTGGCAGAAGTTCACGAGTGGAATGGTAGTCCTTTGACCATATATCTTCATCGGTGGTGAACTCTTCTTTGACTTTAAGAAAGAGTTTGAGAAGGGTGGTATCCCTCTCTTCTTTACGGACTGTGGCCGCAGTAAATTCAGCATGATCGAGGGCAGCTTCAAGATGAATGGGTTCGGAAGCTAGGGATTTTCTGAGTTTGAGGTCGTTGAGGCGGCGTAAAATCTCTTTCATATGAGGTGATTCTACCCGTTTTTCCACGACCGAGAGAGAGGCAAAGAGGTAGCGAGCCACTTGAAGCCTGGCCTCGCCGGCAACTGAAAGGTCGGCCAATTCCTCGAGATTTTGATAGAGAGGCATCGCTCTTTCTCGCTTTCCGACAGAGTGGAAGAGGTTGGCAAGTCGTAATTTGGCAGAGGGAGAGGAGAGTTTTTCGAGCAGAGAAAATGCCTTTTCATATTCCCCGACCCATTCGTAAAGAGCTGCGAGTTTCACAAGGGAAGAGTTAAAACGCGATGGATCTTCTGCGAGAGGTTCTAAGAGAAAAATCGCTCGATGGGCTCTTTCAAGATTGAATTGAGACTCAACGGAGTGATAGTAGTAGTTGGCCAGCCAGAACCGATTTTCCAAAGAGATAGGAGAAAGGTTGACCCCTTCATAGAGATGGTGTGCCGCTTTTTCCTCAAAATTCTCCTCAGGTTTTTCTTTAGCCAGCTCTATGTAGGCATTAAAGAGTGGGAGATGGAGTTCTTTAAGCGAGGGATTGAGCTGCAACGCTCTTTCACCATGCGAGATAGGTAGTTCTGGGTCGGCCCCATCTTTCAGGTAACATTGTGTGAGTAGAGCATGTGTTTTAGCACTCTCCCCGCATCTCTTTAAGTGATCCTGCAGCAGAGTTACCGCGGTTTGAGAACGTCCTAAAGCTAGGTAACTTTCTGCGAGAAGTGTTTGCAAGTTAATCTTTTCACTTCTGCTAAAAAGTTCATCTTCTACGAGAGCCTTTTCAAGTTGTGAGGCAAGCGCCTTCCAGTTTTTTGCCTTCAATGCTTCTGTGATGGAGAGGCGGACTCTGGCAGGGTAGGCTAGTTTTTTTTCTTCCCATCCTTTATCGATGATCTTGTCAAAGAGAGCGAGTGCCCTGGGCTCATCACCGCCATCACGATAGACCTGGGCGCGTAACAGGGTGATTTTGCCAATCTCCAGAGCCTCTTTGCCAAACCGCTTCTTGAATAGTGCATATCCTTTTTCCATGCTTTGCGTATCGGTTATCTCCTTGCAGCAAATCATCAATGAGAGAAGAGCGGTTCTATCATATGGGCTTGTCAGACCTAGATCCAGACTGTCATTGAAATGGTTTAAAGCGTCATCGTAATCTTTTTTGTCGAAAAAAGTTTTGCCTAAGTAGAAATGACAGAGTGCTTTTTTCTCGTCTGGCAGGCGTGAAAGAAGAAGATTTTTTTCTTGAACAAGGGTTTCCCATGCCTGCTTTTTGACGAGCAGATAAAACCACATGCCGGCCGCTTCAGAGCTCTTCTCTTGCCCTGTTTGTGCCAGCTTTGAGAAGATCTCTATAGCCTTGTTCTGATCAAATTCAGTGAGCACCATACCTGCATGGAAGAGGATCTCCTCTCCCTTCTCATTTTGCAACTCATCTGAGAGGGAGAGATAGAGTGAGACGGCTTCAGCTGGAGAGTTGAGTAATCGATGGATCTCAGCAAGAGCCATTTTGGTAGAGAGGCCAAAGACTGGGCTTCCGACCAGTTGCTTATAATAGGGGAGAGCTTCTTCACAGAGCGCTCTTGCTTGCTCCTTCCCTTCTTCGTAGTTTAAGAGGGTTAATGCCTCACGAAAACAGCTCTCGGCATAGTAGAACTTCCCTTCCTCATCTTTCTCTGAAAAGCGTGAAGCGTGGGGGGCGATCTCCTCAAATAGCTGGGTATAGAGCTTCAGTTGGTAGAGAGCGTGCCACCTCTTCACGTGCAAGTTTTTCTTCAGCTCTTCAGAATGGATCTTTTCAAAAGCCGTCAGAGCCTCTTTATAGCACTTGTTATTAAGCGCCATATCTCCAAGAAGAGAGTAACAGTGATCTACCCATGGACTTTCGGGGAACTCTACGATAAAAAATCTGATTTGCGAGCCTGCCAGATCATACTCTTTGTCTTGCCAGAGATTGATGATCCGTCTTGCAAAAAGTTCCTCCTCTTCTGAATTAAATAGAGGAGCGGCAAAGGCGCCGAGAGAGTAACCTAAACAGAGAAATAGAAGGAGAATTTTTTTTATTAACACAACTTGTATTCTATATCTGCCTTCGTTACATTTCTAGATAAATTAGTAAAAGGAGGAAAGGTATCCATTCAAGAGGTGTCCCGTCGCAAGGGATCGTCCTGCTGTGACAGATCAGGAAGTTTGCGACGAGTCAATAGCCGAAGCGCTATTGATGAGGAGCAAAGTTCTGGAGATGGTGCGGCAGGGTGAGACAGGGAGACGGGTAAACTTCTGGAACGGATACCAGAGCTAATGGGAATTTTTTTCGTTCTTCTAGCAGCAGTGTTGGTCTCTATTAGTAACTTTTGTATGCGTCGCAGTATTGACGCAGGAGGCTCCAGCAAAGCCTATCTGGTCGTTCAAGTGACCTGCTCTTTTCTCATCATGATTCTCCTAAATCCCGTTCGCACCAATGACTATGCTTGGGGCTGGCAGGCGGTGAACTTAGGTCTCATTGGTGGTTTGATCTTTGGAATCTTGATGTGGGGACTTGGAAAGACCCTGGAAAAAGGTCCTCCGGGACTCTCTTTTGCGATCCTCAATACCTCTTCTGTCATTCCTGCTATCGCTTTAGCACTTCTCTTTGGAGCGAGTTTAGGCCACACGTATACTTTTTGGAATGGTGCTGGTTCGATGCTTGTAGCATTCGGGCTCTTTTGGGCTGGGTGGTCCAGCACGAAAAATGCAAATAAAGCCGTTTGGCTTTCGTTCGCTACACTTATTTTTGTCGCTCACGTGGCGTTTTTAGTATATCTGCAATGGTGGGCTATGCTGCTTCGAACAAATTTGCCCCTGTCTAGCCTGTTGCCGTTTCATGTGCAACCGATGAATATTCAATGGTTTATGCCGTCGATTCTCTTTGTTGCAGCGGCTATGCAATGTGTGATTTACGCTCTCTATGAGAGACGGATTCCCAAAGGGGCTGAAGTTTACTATGGAATTTTGGGAGGGATTACTAACGGAGCCTGTACTTTTTTCCTGATCTTAGCTCCCCAAAGGGCCTCTGCTTGGGAGAATGCGATGATTTTTCCGATCTTTTCCGTCGCGGTCATTCTTCTCTGTAATGCTTGGGCACAGATTCTCTACAAGGAGAAGGTGAATTGGCGAGCCAACGGACTCTGTTTGGCTGGTATCATTGTGGGTACCGTTGCCTGGAATACATTATAAAAACTACTATGTGTCGTAGGCGCCGTAGAACTTAATCAGGCTCTCGGCCTTTTCGTAGTTGGTGCGCTTGAGCATCTCAAAGACCCGTAACCCTCGAGCATTTTTCCCCTGCTGAAAGTAGAGCATGCCCAATTTAAAGAGCGTGTCTTTGTCTTCTGGGCGCAATTTGAGAACGATCTCATATTCCTGGATCTCCTCTTTGGGCATCTGCAGGTCGTGGTAGCTATAAGCTAATTGAAGATGGACCCAGGGATCGTCAGGGGCATAAGCACCGAGAATCTTGAATTCCTCAATCGCCCTTTCAGCGGTTGATCGAAAGTGGTGCTCCATCTCTTTGGAGCATCTTTCGGGAGGGATCCACCTTTCTTCATCATACCCTTCAGATTTGCGTGGATCGGCATAGAGAGTCGAGAGCATGACATAGGCATTTGCCAGGGCTGCATGTACCTCCAGATGGGTTGGCTCGCACTTAACTACCTTGATATGTTCTTCGGCTGTGCGGAGGAGAAGCAGCTCTCGCATTTTATGCACATCTCTCCAGTGACAGAAACAGCTAAATTTTTCCATCGTTGGGATCAGCGATTTCAAGAAGAAGGGAGGGGCATAGTAAGAGTATTCCTTCTCCTGCAAAATGGCGGCGAACTTTTGAGCCGCATTGGCCAGAGCGATATGATGTTCGGGGATCCCTTCCTTGTACTGGAGGATTTTTTTGCACTGATTGAGGTAACTTTCACAGAGCCCTCTCAGATAGTCAGGCTTTTTGGCCTGGAAATAGAGGCGAAGGACAAAATAGGAAAACAGGGTAAGTACAAAAATTGCCAAAGTAAATCCCAATACTGTAGAGAGACTTAAGAGAGCAAAGAAAGAGATAAAGAGGGCGATCTCTCCAGCGCCGATAAGCAAAAAGATTAAGTTGAAAAAGGTGTAGAAAGTGATAAACCGGTTGAAGCGCTGCAGAGTCGGAGTCCAGAGCTGACTCACCTGCTGCAAATAACGCTGTTTATCAAATGAGAGCGGCTGTGTGGAGGCTGTCGTCATAAGAATTGAGCCTAAAAGATATGAATAAATAGTGGTACTGAAAATTTAGCCTGCTCGTGGCTGAGTATGGGGTCTTGGGGTGGATTCCGCCACGAGTGCAGCGCCGGAATGGATAGTGTTAATGGCTGCTTGGATTTGACTTGAAGGATAGGAGTCAGCCTTAGGATCTATGGTTTTTAAAATTTGAATGACTACTTCATATTCTGGAAGCATTATCTTTGCCGCGGCTTCTTCTGGGGGTCTGAGATTTTGTTGAAGCTTTTTAAGCTTTCCCTCTCTCTGCTTAATCAAGCGTGCTTGTTCTTTTTTGAACTGAGGAACAAATGTTTCGATTTTTTTTCTTGTCTCCTTGAGGCTTTGCCATTGCTTTAGTTGTTTGTCTCCCTCTTCCCCTAGTTCTTTTAATCGTTCTTTGGCCTGATTGTCAGCAGTGAGATTATATCCTTCGACAATAAGCAATATTCCATATACTCCCAAACCGATTGTAGCAAAAACACTGGCCGCACCCAGGAGAGGATATGCGAGAGTGGCAACCGCAATTCCTGAAGCTACGATGAGGGTGGCAAGTTTTTGCTCTTTTATTAGGGAGGCTAGGGCAGCTGGTTTGAACAGGGTTCCTAGCCGCTCGCCAATTCGCTTTTTAATCGGCAGATTTTTCTCTTGAGCAGGCGATGGAAATGGGGGGAGGTCAATCTCCAGTTCAAGAGATATAGCAGGTGGAAATTGTTTTATTTCTGATAAGGTGGCCATGCCATCAACAATCCCTTCTCGCGTCTTTTCGACCATTTTCTTAGCTAACGGCTGTGCTTCTAAAGGGAACTGTTCGACGATGGCTGTTTCTGTCGTATCCCTTGCGCTTTCGATCGGTCTCAACCCTTCTGCTCGATTCCTGATCTCTTCTTCTGTTTTCTTTTTTTCTTGTTCAAGATCATCCAGCCTTTTTAGAGTTTTTCCGTGAATTGTATCAACTTTAACCTGTTTCGTCCGCAAGGAAGCACGCGCTTCTTGGATCGAATCGGTTAACATCTCTCTATTCGATATTTCTAGCTGCTCAATCTGTGTCTGGTAGTCCTTCTTGATCGCTATATTTCGGGCATAATTGATCAACATTACCCCATAATAATAGATAATGATTCCGTACGGAATCGTCAGTGCGATATGGGCTCCGATGATGCTAAGTCCGGTGAAGCCGGCGATAGCTCCCGCGACGGTTGGAAATGCGAGCAATATCAACAGCGTGCCTACGACAAACATTCCTGTGAGCCACGGATGGGATTTTGCAAATTGCACCATGCTAGAGAGAGCATTTTTCACTCTCACCAAAATGGTTTTGTTATCCTCATTGGCAGGCTTGTCCGGAATAACAACTGTAGATTGGACCGTCTGTCTCCGTGCTTTAGAAGCCCCAGGGGGTTCGGGTGGGGCGGGTTCTACCGTGGGGGAACCTGAGGAAAAATTCTCAATGAAATCTTCAAGGATTTTAACCCCCCATTGAGGCTCTGGTATCTTCCCAGGTTCGATCGGTCCCATCATCTCCTCACAGTTTGGGTAGATTTTGTAGAAGAATGGTTGCTTTTCTCTTGATCTCCTGATCTTCAGGAGTCATTTTAGCCACTTTCACTGCTTTATTGAGATGATCCTTGGTCTCATCGAAGAGCTGCAGGGCATAGTAACACTGGGCTAGGCTGAAGTGGGGGAGAGGTTCTTCGGGGTCAACCGATTCAGCAACGATATAGGCTACGATTGCTTCTTCAAAGAAATGCTCAGATTGTTTCGCGAGTCCAAGGCCCATCCAATATTTATATTCATAGGGATTGAGCATGGTAAGATAGGAAAAAACGCCACCCGCCTTTTTAAATTCAGCTGATTGATAGAGATTGTAGCCAGTTTTGTAGTGGTCTTCCATTTTATCCGGGTCGTAGCCTAAAAGCTCTTGCCACGTACCACCCTTATCAAAGTAGCTATCTAGTTCCGGTTGATGTTTTTTTAACTTTTCAGGATCTGACAGATCTGAAAGTTTAATTTTCTTTCCCATAATAAAACCAACTATCTCTATAGGTATTTTACTATAATATAGTTATATATAGGAAGAATTATTCGTTTTCGTTAAAACAGTCGCTGTCGTCGATCTTGGCAAGATGGCGCTCTTGCTCTTGCGAAGAGAAAACCTTGCTGAGAATCAATGCTTTACGTGCATAATCATCGAGATTTGTCAGCTCTTTCAATGTGGCGAGAGCATGAGTGTACTCGCCGAGATGATAGGCCGAAATGCCGAGAAGGCGGAGGGCTTCTTGATTTTTTTTGTCTAATTTTAAGATCCACTCTGCATGGGTCATGGCTAAGGCATAGTTGTGAGTTTTCAGAAGGTATTGAGCATCAGCGAGATGGTTTGCTACAAGGGTAGGAGAGACTAGCTCTTTAGCACCGATGGCAAAGTAATCTAAAGCGTCGTGGATCAAAGACAAGCGTCGTACCATGTTGGTTTTCTCTGCTTGACGGTAGAGCCCAACCAGAAAACCGTCCATCTTTTTAAGCATCCGATCCCGCTCTCTTTCTTCTGCAAGACCTAGCGCGATCTCCATCAGTCGAGTGCCCTTTTTCTCTTGCCCTTCCTTCTGCCAGAGATATTCGCTGTGGGTCATCAACTTTTTGATCAGCTCGACCTTTCGCTCCTCACTGTTTTCCAGAGCATTCCAGAAGTTAAGGTAGGTGCATGTGTGGGATAAACTATCAGCGTCGTGATTGATGGAAGCGTAGATCTCTTCAGAGATCATGGAGGCAAGACGTGAGGAGAGGAGCGTGGGGGCTAGAGAGGTGATATTGGCATGAACAAGTGGAAAGTTGAGGCTCTCATGCTGCTTGAGAGATCTTGAAATGGTATCCATGAGTTGTTCGCTCAGAACATGGTGAAATCGTGTACCTTGGAATTTTTCCTGGATCGACTTACAGAGCGCCGTATTCTCTGTTTGAAGAAGTTTAGGAACTAGAGCTTCGGCAATCTCATCCAGAGCGGGGGAGGCTCCCCATTCATGGAGCAGTTGGGTAAATGAGATGGCCCAGTCTGTATATTCACCGTTAACAAAGAGTGATTTACATTCATTTTTAAGATGGGTAATCAAACACTTTTTCTCTTGGAAGAAGCGGTCTGTTCGTCCGGCTTGACCAAAGTAGAAGTGGGCGAGTTTGTAGCATGAATTTCTCTCGAGAGAGGATAGTTGGAAGCTCTCTTTAAGATAGGTCAAACCAAGAAAAAGAGCGCCTAGAGAGTGGAGGTCTTCCTCCTGACAGCTCAACAAGTGCATTTCGCGTTCCAGAACCATTCGGGCAGAGATAATATCCCCTTCTTCAGCTAGAGAGTGGGCAAAATGAAGCTGTAACCATGAGGGAGAGAAGAGCCTCTCAAAAACGGTGCGGTTCCAATCACTCTCCTGCGGGGGCTCAAAGGCAGCCCAATGGCGCAGGGCTTCACTAAAATTGTGCTGCATATAGTGCACAAACCCCTCGAAAAAGGGGATATATTCATTCGATAGCGAGGCTCGTCTTGCTTTTTCCAAAAGTGGAGAGATTTCGCATTCCCTTCTCTCAAAATAGGCATTGGCGGCTTGGGCAAGAAGTACTTCAGAGGTCATCTTGTCATTGCGCGACTCTTTCAGAGCTTGTTGAAGCAACAAGTCAGAGTCGTTGAAATGGCCACTGAGTTGAGCGAGATATCCTTTGTAGAGTGCAATAGGAAAAGAGCTGTCGACTTTATCTAAACTCTCTTCAGCTGCTCCATAGTTGCCCCGCAAAAGATCCTCTAGAGCATGATCTAAGCGGCTATGACCACGATAGGAAAAAAAATAAAAAGCGGAACAACACAAGACTGCTAAAAGTGTTCCCGTCCCTACGATCTTTTTAATATTCATATATATTAACTACCAAACGAAGATCATTCTATCTATCTCGTAACTTTCGTGCAAATTAAATTGTATTGCGAAAAAGATTGTGTTAAGATAATCCCGTTTGTAAAAAACGTCTGGAATATATAAAAATATCATGTTAATAATGATGCAGTAAATAGTCCCGCTTTCACCACTCTTTTTTCGTGGAAGAAGCGATTTAATGACAGGAGCTTAGGATGACCCAAAGGAAGAGCATTTTACTAATCGAAGATGAAGAAGACATTGCGGCGTTGATCAAGCTGCAAGCCGACATTTCGGGATATAAATTAAATGTTGAAATAGATGGTATTAACGGATTTCGTGCAGTTGAGCGGGATAAGCCGGATCTTGTGATTATCGACATCATGTTGCCTGGCCAAAATGGTCTTGATATCGTCCGCAAAATGAAACACAATCCGGAGCTTAAAAATATACCGATCGTTATTGTTTCAGCGAAAAATGAAGAGTTAGACATTGTTTTGGGACTAGAGTTAGGAGCCGATGACTATTTGCCCAAGCCCTTTTCGCCGAAGATTTTGTTCTCTCGAATAAAAGCAGTCTTAAGAAGAGGCAGAGAGCCACAAAAACTGGCTAAGACGATCTCTTTTGGAGATTTTATTCTTGAGGTAGATCGCTATCTTCTCCGTAAAAATGATAAGTATATTCCCATCACTCTCTCGGAATTTGGTATTTTGCGTCGTTTCCTTGCTAATCGAGGCAAGGTACTGACTCGCAACCAACTGCTTGACGATGTTCAGAATGATGATGCGTTTATTATGGATAGAAATATCGATGTACACATTGCATCTCTGCGCAAAAAGCTAGGGCCAAATTTTTTCTGGATTGAGACAGTTCGTGGAGTAGGCTATCGTTTCAAAGAGGAAGAGATCCTCGAAGTAGTCTAGATTTCACGGATGGGCAAGCCCGTCACCCTTGAAAAGGTAAGTTGCTTCTCTCCTTTGAAAATATGATCTGTTTTCGCGTCTTTATTTTTCGCGAACGGTATTATTCAGAGAAACGGAGCTTTTGGCCGACGAAGATGCGGTCATTTTGGAGCTCGTTGAGCTCTTTTAGTCGTTTGATCGAGATTTTGTGGTTGAGGGCGATCTGGCCTAGGGAGTCCCCATCTTGGACAGTATAGTGGTCTTCTCCTCCTCCAGGCTGTAGGAGAGAGACCACCGAGTTCAGGGAGCCTTTAAGCTGTTTTTCCAAGGAGACGAGCTTTGATGAGGCATCGTTGATATGGCTTTTGAGCTGTTTGAGATCTCCAACGACGGTTTGATGGTTCTTTTCTAGAGAGGCTACTCGACTTTCGAGAGAAGAGCTCTGACCTTTTTGACCGAGCTCTCTTTTGAAAGAGGTGATTGAACTTTCGAGATTTTGGAGTTTTTCGTGAAGAATGTCGATCTCGGTCTTATGGCTATGGAGATCATAGCTGTACTGCTGAAGGCTGATTCTAAACTCTTGGAGGGCAACCCCTTCTCGAGCCGGAGTGGCCACGAGAAGGGAAGAACCTGTCAGCAGTAAAAGAAGAAAAATCTTACTTTGCATAGATCTTGAACTGTGACCGTCTATTTTGTTGCCATGCTAACTCATCATGCCCAAGAGCAGCTGGCCTCTCCTTACCATAGGAAATGGTGAAGAGTTGGTCAGGATGCACGCCATTCTCGATTAGAAAGTTTCTGATGGAGTTGGCCCGTTTTGAACCGAGGGCTAGATTATAGGCAGAAGCGCCCCGTTCATCGGCATGACCTTCCGCAAAGATATAGGTTTTTGGATGATTGACGAGATAGTGGGCAATCTTCTCCAACTTTTCGAGATTTTCCCGTCCTTTGACGGTGTAGTTGTCGAGATCAAAGTGAATATTGTTGAAGACTTGGGCTAGTTTTTCAGTTGGCGAGCTGAATGCCTCGATACCTGGAATTTGACTACCTGGATCACCGGGAGACTCTTTAGAGAAGTAGAGATTGTCGTATTGGGCGCTATCGGCAAGAGGGATAAATTCCGACTCATCATTCCAATACTTATTCATCGCATATTCACGTGAATCAGTATGTTGTCCGCAGAAAGAACGGAATCCTCTTCCCATGTATCTTCCACATGTTTTGGTATCTTCCCACATCTCGCGAGAAGTGCGCTGGCAGCCGCATAGAAGTGAAGCGAGTGCCATGATAGTTAATAGTGTCTTTGTCATAATCATTCCTCTTCGTCATCAGGAGTTCACGCTTCCCATGAAGGAAAGCCTTTCTCTCCTGGACCACTGCTGATTTTCACAGCCTCTTTTTGGTTCAAATTAATTAAATAGATCTCAGCTGCATTTTTTGTCGAGCTGTTATAGAGCAAATGGATTCCATCAGGTCCCCATGAGGGGTTCTCCTTGTGCTCGTTCCCTTCAGTGAGCTGTGATTCTTTGTTGGTGTCAAAGTCGTAGATCCAAATCTGTCTCACACCTCTTGTCAAAGCGCAATAGGCGATTTTATGTCCATCTGGAGACCAGGCGGGCGAGGTGTTGTCGCGATTTTGTTTGGTGAGCAGCCTGGGCTTTAGATCTTTCACCGAGCTGCCATAGGCGGGGATGGGCATGATGTAGATGCGAGGCGATCCATCTTTGTTTGAGACAAAGGCGATCTCTTTCCCGTCAGGACAGAAAGTCGGACAGCCTTGAGCGGCGGAGGGAGCTGAGAAGATCTGGAAAGGCTTACCTACCGTCCCCTGTTCCATGTCGACGGGTTGAATAAAGAGTTCGGGATTCCCGGTGATGTCACTGATAAAAGCGATCATATCTTTCTGGGGAGAGATTGACGGCATGAGCTGATTACCGCGAAGATAGGTGAGTCTTTTACTACTCCCTTCTCGAAGAGAAGCGATATAAATCTTAGGCTGCCCAATGCGATAGGAGACATATAAGAAGTGGTTACATCTTCCTCCCAATTTGGTAGGAAGATAGGCAGGTGTGACGCAGAGATGACCTTCTCGAGTGATCTGACGCTTATTGTTCCCGTCATAGTCGGCTTCCCATACCTCTGTCTGCCAGGTTGCCGAACTCTCACCGACTTTTTTCCTGAGGGTATAGAGCATATGGGTTGAGGCAATGCCGCGGGTATTGAAGAGTGCTTCATGAATAGCATCAGCTAGGTGATGGATTTTTCTACGATCTTCTGATAGGGAACCTGAGAGGGTCATGCCCTCAATGGTTTTGATGAGGTTGTCCTGCACTAAGTAGATAGAGGTGGAGAGTTTATGGTCGGAGACCATCGCTTTGACAACGTAGGTCGTGTGAAGATTTTGCCATCCATTGCGATCAAAGCTCTTCCACCCTTTTTCTCGAGCAACATGGCTGAGATAGGGTTGGGTTTTGGCAATGACTGCTGTTTTACCATTGTGGTTGAGATCAAAGTGGAGCACCTTTTCTAGCTGCGCGAGATAACTTTTATCAAAGCCGGCGCTGTTATTGGC
>JAAKFT010000026.1 GCA_011064935.1 Chlamydiota bacterium
GAACAATCGCGCGCCGACGCGCGGAGGCAATACCAACATCGTCAATCTCCTTCTGACTAGCGTAGCCTATGCCGAAGGCTCGCGCCTGCTCCACAATCAAATCATGGAGGTAGTTTCGCTTCTTGTGTGCCAACCTCTTGGAGCTGTCTATTCTTGAGAACTGGATCTCGGGCGAGTCGAGGGATGAGACAGCCGATGTTGTCAAAGCATGGCGGCGTGGAACGCGACATCTGTTTAATATTCACCTTTTCCAGCATGAGTATGAGGTCGGTCAGAAGTTCCGCCTATCTCATGCAAGGAAACTCCTTGCCGACGTAGCAGTATATCGTTCACTCCAGAGACCAATACAGGCCGGTCCGCTCTACTTGCTCAGCGAAGACGCTGATGTCACGACAGTAGATAGTGGGCGATCCATCACTGCGCCGATGGATTCACGGTGACGCACGCGCCGAGCGGGCTGGCCATGGCAGCCCGAGGACCCTTTGATCCAAAACTTGGAGGAGGCTACAAAACCTCGTGGCTACTTGATACTCAAGTCTTTGGTTTTAAAAGTGGTGACAATGGTGCCATTGATGCCGCAAGAGTGTTCGTAGAAAAATTGACACGCTTAGGGACGCGCATTGCGGTTGATGCGGGGATCCAAAAAGAACATAACCCTTCACTTCTCTTCGGTAACCCCTACAATCGAACTAACCTGACGACAGTAACTCTTTTACTTGAACAGCCCTTGCTGCGCCGTTTCAAATACAACGAAGATTCGGTCAATGAAATAGTTAATGACATTGAGTATAAAGCGTTACAAAATGAATTGATTCAAACGATGGCAACGAATGTACGCTCCACCCTTTTCCAATACTGGGATCTAGTTGCTAGCAGAAAGATTGTAATCATCAATGAAAATGCCGAGAAAATTCTAGAGGGGCTGGCCTCGGCAACAGAGAGGCTGGTAGCTGGGGAACGGGTAGCCGCTTCGGAATTAAATGAACAGTTCGCAGAACTGGCTCGTAATAACAAAGATATCATTGCCTCTCAGCAGGAGGTATTTAGCTCTTATAATCGATTGCTCTTCGAAATGGGAGTTGCTCGTTGTAAATTCCCTCTTGAAATTCCGGAGTTGCAATTGGATGATTTTCCGACTTTCAAAGCAGAAAAATGTGATTGGGACCTCGACCATCTCTTCTGTTTAGCCTCCCACAACCGAGGCAATCCCTTAGCAGCACAAAACCGCATCGAGGAGACTCAGTGGCAACTTCGACTAGCCAGCCAAAATATCTATCCTGATTTGGATCTACATGTGGGTTATGACTTCTTCAACTCACAGATCAATCAACGATCCAAACCTTTCTTCTCCTCTTCAGAAAGTCATTTAGCCCAAAGAAATTACACTGTAGAAGTCAACCTCTCGGTCCCGTTAACCAATATTAAGGCTTGGGGAGAGAAGAGAAGACGCCTGGACGAGGAGGCTCAGTCCTGCTTAAAGGAGAACAGACTTTATGAAAATATATTATCGGAAGTGACGACCTCTTATAGAGCTCAAGTAGAACTTCTCGATCAAATATATTATGCCCAGAAATCAGTTGAGTGGTATGAAAAAGCTTTAAGTGATGAGCTTTTACGCTACAAAGAAGGTCATGGGAGTCTCTTTATTGTGATTGACTTTGAAAACCGACTCCGCCTCACATTGGCGGAGCAAGTCAGGGTCCAGGCGGAGTGGGCGAAAAACATTGTTGATTTACTATTTTTGACCGGCTCGCTCGTACAAAAAGAGCCCTGCTCATCAGAGCTCCGAATTGAAACGGCTGATTACCAGCAACTTTTGCGGAGAAAAGAGTGAAGGCAAAACCAGAAAAACATCTGTCACTCTCAAAAGCAAGCTCAATGCTAACGATCGAGCAGCCTAAGCATTGGCTCATTCTGCTAACTATCCTGATTTTACTGGGATTTCTAATTATCTGGTCGATAGTCGGGCGTATTCCGACTGAAGCGCAAGGTCGAAGTGTCTCCATAAGCTCGGGAGGGGTTTTTTTGGTACAGTCTCCTTCCACAGGAGCAATAACAGAGATTCTGGTGCAAGAAGGTGAGTCTGTACAAAAAGATATGCCGCTTCTCAAAATCGCCAATCCCAAGTTGGAATCACTAATTACCGCCATCGATGCCACCAAATTTAAGATCGAAAAGCTGGAAATCGAAGAGGCTCTGCTGAGCCACGCACTTATGATCAATAAGTCTCTCTTTCAGAAGGGTTTGATAGCCAAAATGACGATCGATAACTCCAAATCGGCCTTGATGCAGAAGCAGATCCAGATTGAAGAAGCCAAGTCTTCATTAGATAATCTCTTTACTGATCTCGAACTCAACTCTTTTACCAACGATGAGACTTTTCTAGAGCAGAGAGCCATTTTAGAAAACCCAACGCAATCCGTTGACTTCAAAGAGGTAGAAGAGGCGCTAACCACCGTTCTCGCTCCCTCTGATGGCACCGCTTTGGAGGTGCTAGTCAATACAGGCGAACTCGTCAACGCCAAACAATCGATTCTCTGGATGGAGTATCCTCCCAAGCCCGATAAACCTGCACTCTTCATTGGCACTCTACCTGCTGAGTCCATGGGCCATCTCAAGGAAGGACTCAGGGTTTTGATAGAACCAGCTTCTGTTAATCCCCGAGAATATGGTGCGATTATCGGTAAAATCGAAGAGATTTATCCTTATCCCGTTTCCAAACAAGAGTTGATGCAATCTATTGGCAACACTCAAATCGTTGAATTTCTACTAGCAAAGGGGCCGGCCAAAACGCAAATCACAATTTCCCCAAATCTCGACCCCGAAACTCCCAGTGGATATGAGTGGACCTCTGGCGAGGGCCCACCCTTTGAAATCTCCTCAGGAACGATCTGCAAAATTCGAGTCATCATAGATGAGCAACCACCGATCTCCTATCTTATTCCGATCTGGAGGATCAAACCCAAATGATCCGCTTTTTTAAGAGAACTCCCCGACTGATTCAGATGGAAGCGTCCGAATGTGGAGCAACGGCCTTAGGAATAATTCTAGGGTACTATGGGCGATTTGTTTCCCTCGAAGATCTCAGAGAAAAATGCGGCGTGTCAAGAGATGGAGCGACCGTCTACAATATGACCCAAGCCGCCGACTACTATGGACTCCATAATGAAGTTTATGAAATGGATATCGAGGAACTCCAAGAGGCCTCTTTCCCCATAATTGCCTACTGGCAGTTTAACCACTTTGTCGTCATAGAGAAAATAGAGAAAGAGCGTATCTACATCAACGATCCCAACAGCGGACCAAGAACGATAACTCCAGAGGAATTGGCAGAAAACTACTCAGGCGTGATCATACAGCTTGCTCCCAAAAAGTCATTTAAAAAAGCGGGACGTCCTGAAAACTTCGTCGAGCGAGTGAAAACCAAAATCTGGCCCTTCAGAAATGCTTTCCACTATCTTTTTTCCACTCAACTCGCTCTCGTCTTATTAGGATTGACCATTCCTGTCTTTACCCAGCTCTTCATCGACAAATTCTTCAGCCCCATGATGCCCCATTGGCAGCGGCCCTTCTTGCTGATGATCGTTGGTGTTATAATTCTGTCAGGCATAATGACCTGGATCCAAGCGATCTTTCTCAATTTCTTGCAAGTACGCATTGCCATATACCTGTCCACAGAATTTTTAGCCCACCTGCTCAAACTACCCTACCTATTTTTTACCCAGCGGTTTGGCAACGAACTAATCCACCGCATGGGGCTGAACACCGGCATTGGCGATACGCTTACCTCCGAGGTGATTCTCAACTCTCACAATTTGGTCCTTCTCTCAGGTTATTGGATCATCATGTTGTACTACAACGTACCGATCACTATCATTGCCGCTTTTGTGGCACTTTTTAACATCCTGCTCGTCTGGTTTATCGGCCGCAGAAGAATGAATGACTATGCCCGGCTTCAGCAGTACGAAGCTAAGGCAATAGGAACCTCTTTTAATGCTCTGGAACATATCGAGACGATGAAGAGCAGTGGAAATGGGGCTTTCTTCTTCTCACGCCTTGCCGACTGTTACACTGACAGTATCAACTGTAGCCAAGAGATTGGAAAAAAAGATATCTGGCTCTCCTCACTCTCCTCCTTTTCTCAGACATTCTCTACCGTCATACTCTTGGGAATCGGGTGCTGGCAAGTCATGAAGGGAGCTTTGACAGTGGGAGAGCTTATCGCACTGCAAATTCTACTCAATTTTTTCCTCACTCCCTTCACTCAACTGGTAAGCTTTAGTACTGAGCTTCAATCAGTAGATGTAGACCTCGCTCGTATTGATGATGTGCTAAAAGCCCGGACAGACCCTACTGTAGAAGAGAGAAAGATCTCCTCTCCAGTAATAAAACTGAAAGGGAAATTAGAATTTGCGGATATCACTTTTGGCTACCATATTTTAGACACACCTTTTATCCGCCATTTCAACCTCTCCATTGAACCTGGGGAGAGAATTGCCCTCACTGGAATCTCGGGATCAGGAAAGACGACCGTGGCCAAACTCGCAGCCGGCCTCTTTCAGCCATGGCATGGAAAAGTGCTCTATGATGGGAAGAGCTATTCCCACTACTCCCGAGAGAGTTTGAGTCAATCAATTGCTCACGTAGATCAATCCATTCTTCTCTTCTCGGGGACGATCGAAGACAATTTAACCCTCTGGCAACCCTCTATTTCTGACGAGACTATCATAAAAGCGGCCAAACTCGCCTGCATTCATGATGATATCGCCGCTCTTCCAGAAAGATACCAGACGCTTCTCGAAGAAGGGGGGCGCAATTTAAGCCAAGGGCAGCGACAAAGGCTGGAAATCGCTAGATCGCTGATCTTAAATCCAGCAATCTTGATCCTAGACGAAGTCACTAACTCCCTAGATGCCCTGACAGAGAAAGAGGTGCTATCCAATATTGCGGCTCAGAATATCACAACACTTATCATTTCTCACCGACTGAGCACTCTACGAAACTGTCATCGAATCATCGTCCTCGAGCAGGGAAAAATCATCCAACTCGGCACTCACGAAGAGCTCAGTCAGATCCCCGGTCATTATAAAAAGATGCTTGACTATGAAATCACGAAAAAAACTTAAAAATGACTCCGTCCCGACCCAACTACAAAGAGTCATCTCGGACCAAACTTCTGAATTCTTTGGGCTCAAAGGACAGAATCCCCTTGCACAAACCTGTTTTATTCTTTGCAGAGCAATGGGATTTGCTCTGGATAAAGGCAGCGAGTCAGAAGAGAGTCTCGATGCTATATGCAGTAAATCTCAAATTTTCTACCGCACCATCAACCTAAAAGATAAGTGGTGGGAGAAAGATCACGGCCATTTTGTCGGAACCTATCAGGGCCAACCTGTCGCCCTTCTCTACAAAAATTATCACTACTATATCGTCTCACCTACGACCCAGGAACAAATCCCTCTCGATGCTAAGAATAGTCAAGAGCTCGCTCCTCAAGGATTCATGCTCTATCCCCCGGCCTCTGAGAAGGCCTCAATCGCCCGTATTCTCGCACAATCGATCTTGAAAAGAAAAAAAAGTGACTACATCTATCTAGCCATTGCTGGCCTGCTCTCCGCCTTTCTGGGTTTTCTCTTCCCTTTTAGTAATAAAATTCTGTTCGACCGCATCATTCCCAACTTCGACTATACCCTTTTCACTCAGATCATCTTAGCTTTGATCATAGGAATCACCGGAGGAGCTCTCTTCTCTTTTGCCCGCTCCTTCTTTTCCCTCCGTCTCAACGGAACTATCGCCCATGAACTTCAAATGAATCTTTGGGATCGTCTGATCAAACTCCCCACTCAGTTTTTTCGACGATACCTAACGGGTGACCTCATTCAACGCACTCAAATTTTTAATCAAATACGTCGAGAGCTCTCGCAAAACACTCTGATCACTATCTTCAACGGCATCTTCACTCTCGCCTATTTGGTGATGATGCTCCTCTATAACTGGCAGCTCACCCTCGTCGGTTTAGGAGTTATCTTTTGCACCTTTTTCATTTCGCTGGTTGTGATCTATTTCAAAATTCATTGGGATGGAGCTATTCTAGCTTCCAATGCCCAGATCAACAGTTTTTTAGTCCAGATGGTCAATGGGATCGACAAATTGCGCACTGCAGCAGCTGAAAAGCGGGTCTTTTTGCTCTGGACAAAAGAATATGCCGAGAACCAAACTCTCAATTTAAAATCTAAATTTCTTCAGGCGATTATTACCACCCTCAACGCCTCCACTCAACTCATCCTCATCCTTGTAGTTTTTGGCGTCGTGATTTGGATGCGCTCAACCTCTCCTACCTCAATCTCTATCGGAGACTATCTCGCTTTTAGCGCTGCCTTTTTTCCCTTTTCTAAGGCCGTCTTCTCAATTCTATCGACCTTCTCCTCTCTCATCTCCTTATTCCCCTTTTGGAAACGCATTCAACCGATTTTCTCCTCCCCTCTCGAATCGACTAAAGAACAGCGTCATCCAGGGATCCTCACGGGACAATTTGACATGAAAGCTCTCTACTTCCGATACTACAAACAGGCGCCCTTTGTCATTCAAGACCTCACTATAAATGTTGAGGCAAACACCTTCGTCGGCATCGCCGGACCCACAGGCTGCGGGAAGTCCACTCTCGCTAGACTCATGATCGGCTTTGAGACCGCGGAAAGAGGATGTGTCTGCTATGACGAAAAAGATATGAGAGAGCTCGATCTCCCAGAAGTACGCAAACAAATCAATGTCATCTTGCAGCAAAATGCTATTTTTTCCGGAAAGCTCTATGACAACATTGTTTGCGGTGGAGAGTACAGCGATGCGGAGATAGAAAAAGCAATGCACCTCTCTACTTTTGACATAGATCTCGCCCGTTTTCCCGCCCAACTAGAGATGATTCTTCCCTGTGGCGGCGGCCTTCTCTCCGGTGGGGAGCGTCAACGGCTCCTTCTGACCCGTGCACTCCTCCGAAATCCCAAAATACTCATTCTCGATGAAGCTCTCAACTCTCTCGACAGCCCCAGCCAAAGAAAAATTGTCGAAAACCTTCAGAAGCTTCCCATGACCAAAGTTCTCATCACCCATCAACTCAATGTCTTGGAAAAACTAGATATGATCTTTCTGATGAAAGAAGGAAGGCTGGTCGCTTCAGGCACCTTTGAAGAGCTCCTCCAAAGAGAGCCCTTCTTCCAGCAGCTGGTCGCCAGTCAATCTATTTGAACGTGGGGTCACGGGCCCCCGATCATATCAGTTACTTTTTGAGCCTCATCGAATAGTTTGTGCTTTTCAAAAGCATTGCGTAGCTCATGTAAAACTGATCTATTTGCGTCCATATTACTTAAGGCTACATCCCATGCCCCTTTGATATCCTCAAATTTGACCAAAATAGAGATCGCAACAGGGATCTCAAAAAGAAAAGAATTCTCCTTAGCCAAAGCCAAGAGAACGTGTAGATCTTGTTTGAATTTCCTAAGCACTTTCGCACCATCTGAGAGATCGTTTTTCTGAAGAAGATTTATGAAGGAATAGATACGACTCATTAATTCTGGAAAAGCATCAAGTTCTATTTCATTGATGACTCTTTCAATGATGTCATATCTATGAGTACCAGTAGCATCACTAAAAATGATGCTGATAGCATTCTTTTTCCAGTTTCCTTCCGTCCTGTCTCCTGCACGATGATTTCGTGTGAGGCAAGCAAAAGCCTCATCAAAACTTTCATCCGCACACAGTTTACTGATAATTAACCCTAAACTCCTTCCCCGATATACACTATCCATGTTGGCATTGCAGATTATTTCCGCTTTATCTATCTCGCCTGCTTCGACTCTTTCTTTCACAATAACCAACCATCCATCCCCACTATCATATTTCTCATGAAGACAAACCGCATATTTTTCTAAGTTAGCAAAAGAAGAGAGACCCGCTTTTCTTAAGAGAACATGAGCCGCTAACCCCTCTTTGAGCTTGCCATAGCTTACCCTCTGTTCTGCCTCCTCACTAGCAAGCTCATCTTGTTGCCTTTTGACCTCATCTGTTGGAAGGGTGTAGCATTGGTTAAAAATAACCCAGCGTGCTTGCCTAAATTCCTGTTCTGTCTTGACTGCTTTTGAAAGAAGAGGATCAGCTTCTAGCACACACTTTTGTAGCTCTGCCACTCTTTGACTCACTCTCAACCGGCAGTTCTCGCCCAGTTCAAGAGGAGCTGTAATCCCTAATAGACCCTCAAGCCCCGCCCACAAGGTATGATCTTCCGAGAGCTTCCTCCACCCATGTGAAACCTGTGAACAAGCGGCTACATCTTGACGTGAAAGGCGCTGAAAGATCGATAGAAATACTTCATCAGATAGTTGGTTTACTGGATTGTGTAGATGTTCATCTTGACCATTATTAACCGTTGGATCACTACAGACTTTACAATACATATTATTACCCTCAAATTAGTTTGGTAAATTGTACTTAATTCAATGAATATCAACAACTAAAAAATATGTGTAAAATGGAGTCGGTTTCTCCAACCAAAAAAACATGTAAAATGGAGTTATGTATACAAGATTGCTCGAATTGCCCCTGCAGGGCGGCAAAAGTTTTTTTCTTTTCGGTCCACGGGGCACGGGGCACGGGATTTCAAAGGATTAGAGTCCTTTTTTAAAGATTATCCTGAAGCAAAAGCTTATTTAGTATATGGCGGCAATCGAGAAGAATATCGCGGCAAAATCACCGCAATTCCCATCTCAGATATCCTCAAAAATTTACCCCATCTCCTATTGGCCATAGACAGCTAGAGAGAGCGAATAAACTGCTGAAAGCGCGGAGAGTGACGGATCGAGTCAAATTCCTCTTTTTTCAGAGCCTCTTCTATCGAGGGAGCACCCTCGCGGATCGCACACTCAAGCCAACCGACAGCAGGGACTTCTTTACCGATAGCTGCACTGGCGAGGGCATTGATCAACGCGGTATCGTGGGTCGGCTTATTCTGATAGCAGCGATTGCTAAGCTCGGTGACGGTGGAGTAGTCTCGGTTCATATAGGCTAAAAAGTGGAATAGCGAAAGGGTCTCACCTGAAAGGCTCTTCCGAATAGGGGCGAGGAGCTGGTAAGCTTCTTCATAGCGCTTTTGGTCACGCAAGATCTCGGCCATCTCCTGGGTCGCCATGGTGTAGAGAATACCCTCGCGACTGCGGCCTCTGACCTCTTCGAACTTGGTCATCGCTTTCTCATGATCACCAGACTGGAAGGCGGCGTCGGCCGATTTCATCAGCTCCTGGAGATCTGAATCCCGATCTTGAACCTTCAAAAGCTTGTAGTATCGTAGGGAGCGAAAACTCTCGAAGGAGAGGATCAAAAAGAGCGCTCCGACGAGAAAGGCACCGATCGCAAAGAAAAAGATGCTGATCGAGACTGCGATCACAAGCCCGGTGACAATCGCAATCTTCACGCCCTTAAAACCGAATATCCCTTCCAAAATAATGCTCAGCAGATGGCCTCCATCAAGAGGAAGAACGGGGACAAGGTTAATCACAGTCCAGAAGAAGTTCACAAGGGCGGTGAACTTCATGAGAAAGAGAAGAGCCGTATTTTCTATGGCGAGAAAGTGCACGCAAAGCCAGGCTATCACTCCAAGAGAGAGGCCAGCCAGGGGTCCATTGAAGACCACGATAAACTCTTCCCAAAGCTTGAGCTTTCTCCCTTGCCGATAGGTAAACCCCCCAAAGGCTGCGAGTTCAATACGCACGGTCTGCTGAAAGGCCATGGCCGTCAAGGCGTGTCCGAACTCGTGGAAGAGCACAGAGACAACGATCACCAAGACAGCGAGCAAGGTACCTGTCAGGGTGAAGGTAGACATCCAGCCGATAAAGATGGCGAGTAGCCAAAAGAGTGGGTGGATGATGATGGGTATTTTTCCTGGGATTCTGATCATTTAGACAAAAGTTCTTTGAGTGTTTTACCAATAACGGCTGATGTTTCGGCGATAGTGACCCCCGCCTCTTTAAGAACTCCCATCTTATCAGCTGCTCTCCCTTTTCCGCCAGAGATGATCGCTCCGGCGTGGCCCATCCGTCGCCCTGGAGGAGCCGTTACTCCCGCAATGTAAGCACAGACCGGCTTGGTACCATGGGCTTGAATCCACTCCGCCGCCTCCTCTTCCGCACTCCCTCCGATCTCACCTATCATCAGGATCGCTTCCGTTTCAGGATCTTTCTCAAAGAGTTCTAGCATATCGATAAAAGAAGTGCCGCCCAGAGGATCTCCCCCAATACCCACACAACAGCTCTGTCCGAGCCCCTCATTGGTGGTCTGCCAGACCGCTTCGTAGGTTAGGGTCCCCGATCTGGAAACAATCCCAACCTTGCCCCGTTTGTGAATATAGCCTGGCATAATCCCAATCTTACACTCATCAGGCACGATAATCCCTGGACAATTGGGACCAATCAGCCGACTGGTTTGGCTGCGTCGCATCACCTGACTTACCTCGAGCATATCTCGCACCGGAATCCCCTCCGTGATGCAGACGATAAGCCCAATGCCTGCATCTTCCGCTTCCAAAATAGCCTCGGCAGCAAAAGGAGCGGGCACAAAAATTAAACTCGCCTCACACCCAGTCGCCTCTTTGGCTTCGAGCACAGTATCAAAAACGGGAAGATCGAGATGGGTTTGGCCCCCCTTTCCTGGAGTAACGCCACCGACAAAACGGGTTCCATAGTGGATGCCCTTCTCAGTATGAAAAGTCCCCGCATTTCCTGTGATCCCCTGCGTGATCACCTTAGTCTCTTTGTGAATCAAAACTGACATACTTCTATCGCTTTGCGCGCTCCATCGTCCATCGTATCAGCAAGGATGATGTTGAGACCGGAGTTTTGGAGAACTTCTTTCCCTTTCTCAACATTGGTTCCTTCCAACCGTACGATCAAGGGAACCTTCACCTGATCCTCTTTCGTAGCATGGACAATCCCCTCTGCGAGCACCTGACAATCCATAATCCCGCCGAAGATATTGACGAAAATGGACTTTATACCAGGATCTCCCATGATAAGCTTAAAGCCGTGTGAAATCTGTTCCAACGATGCACTTCCTCCCACATCAAGGAAGTTGGCCGGCTTCCCTCCATAATGCTGAATAATATCCATCGTCGCCATCGCCAATCCGGCGCCGTTGACCATACAGCCGATATCACCATCCAATCCTACATAGGCCAGCTGAAACTCCTTGGCCTTCGCTTCATTGGGAGTTAGCTGCGCGGGGTCATACCACTGTGTAATGGCTGGCTGCCGGAAGAGAGCATTGTCATCGATATTGCATTTGGCATCTACCGCCATTAAACGGCCATCTTCCGTAAGCGCCAAAGGATTGATCTCCAAAAGCGAACAATCCGACTCAATAAAGGCTCTTGCAAAGTTAGCCACAAGCTCCATCCCTTGCTCCCCCTCCCATCCCATAAACTTCGACAGGCGGAGCAGCTGATAGTGGCGCATCACCCCATTCAATCCGATCGGAACCTTTAGGATCTTTGCCGGGCTCGTAGCTGCAATTTCTTCAATCTCCATCCCCCCTTCTGGAGAGGCGATGATGATCGGTTCACCCTTAGTTCGATCGATCGCGGCCGCAAGATAAAATTCCTTGGCTATCGATACCGGAGAGGCAATCAACACCTTCTCCGCCACCACTCCAGAGGGCCCAGTCTGCGCATTGGTGATCTTCATCCCGATCAGCAGCTCAGCATAGCGGACGATCTCTTCTGGGTTCTTGGCAAACTTTACCCCACCCGCCTTGCCACGACCACCCGCATGGATCTGGACTTTAAGGACCGCCTCATTGAGATCCAGCTCCCTGATGGCTCGATTGACCTCATCCTCATTGGTGGCCAGAGCAAAAGGTTGGATAGGAACCCCATATCTCTGAAGCAAAGCCTTAGCCTGATATTCATGAATATACATCTCTCTTCTTATGAGAGATAAATCGTTTTCATTCAATCGAAATCCTATTTATGATATAATAATTTATCAAAATAAGGCCTGATAAATGTTTTTTGGAAAAATTGGAAAAAAGATTCGCAATCTCTTCGGAGGCAAGGTCGATGAAGCAGCTATCGAGGAGCTCGAGCAGCTCTTCTTCGAGGCCGATCTCGGCGCCAAAACTAGTGAAGAGCTCACCGCCACCGTCCGAAAGCTCTACAAAAAGAGCCCCAATATCACCGTCGAGGCTATCCTCGACGAGATCAAAAAAGAGCTCGCCGCCTCTATGCAGCTACCTCCTCCCCCCTCAATCACCACCACCACCCCCCATGTGATCCTGATTATCGGCGCCAACGGCAATGGCAAAACCACCACCATCGCCAAGCTGGCCAAACGGTACGCCTCAGAGGGGAAAAAAGTCCTCGTCGCCGCTGCAGACACCTTCCGAGCCGCTGCTACCGAACAGCTCGAAAAATGGGCTGAGAGTACCCAAATTGAGCTTGTGAAAGGGAAAAGCGGGAGCGACCCCGCCGCCGTCGTCTTCGACGCCATCCAGGCGGCCCAAAGCCGCGGCTCGGACATCGTCCTCATCGACACCGCCGGCCGCCTACATACCAAGACCGACCTCATGCAAGAGCTCCAGAAGATCCGCCGCGTCTCCGACAAGGCCCTCCCTGGCGCCCCTCACGAGACCATCCTCGTCCTAGACGCCACCCTCGGCCAAAATACCCTAGACCAGGCCCAGACCTTCCATGAGTACACCCCACTGACCGGCCTCATCCTCACCAAGCTAGACGGTACCGCAAAAGGCGGCACAGCCATCGCCATCCAGAAGAAACTCTCCCTCCCCATCCACTTCATCGGTACTGGAGAGGGAATCGAAGACCTCCAACCCTTCGAACTCACTGCCTTTATACAAGATTTATTTTAAACCCGCCCAGAGAGCTTCGTTACGATCTATAAATTAAGATTTGACAAATCAATCAATTATTGGTATAATCTTGTTTAAAACTCTAATACTAAGAAGGGAATATAGTTATGTCAGCTTTTAGAACAGAACGTCCAAACACAACAGCTAAATTTCATTGGCAGGAACAATTAGAACGCATTGATAAGACTGCTAATAGAATGAATCTTCTTGGAAGAGCAGCTTTAGGAGTAGGCGCGCTGCTAGCAGTGGGTGCCGTTGGTCTTGCGATCATCCATTTTACCGCCGTACCCCTCTTCGCTTCTACTGGTCTGCTGCTGGCCGTTGCCATTCCTGTATTATGCGGCGGAGTTATCGTAGCGATTGTCGGCCATTTTTGCGTCCGACATGCTTTCACATTTCCTGAAAAGAAAAGAAACATTCTGCGCGACGAAGTATTAGCTTGGGCCGAGACAATTAAGGAAACTCCTGGTTTTAATTTTAAAAACATAATTGTTTCTTATGGCTGGGACATTTTCAAAACACTTGAAAGATTAAAAGATAACGAAACGATCCAAGAGATTTTCTTATCCTATGTCAGTTCTCCCGGCTTCAGTTTTACCGGTAATGTTAATGAATACATAACGGAAGGGATAGAGTGCGATTTATTTTCTGAATCACTTAAAACAATCGCCATAGAACTAATGAGTAACTATAAAATACATCCATCAATCTCGAGCTCGAGTGATTCTACTGAGTATGAAAATGGTATCGATCAAAAGTGGCAAGGTTTCATAAAAACGACATATATAGACGAAGCTATCCCAGAGAACGCTGAAAAACGATTCGTAGACTACATATCTGATCAACAATTCCAATTCTATGACAACATCGCTTTTGTTACAAAATATCGAACATGGTTACCTGAAAGTCATGAAACTATTTTCACGTACTTTACTAATCAATTTCAGGGAAAAAATATATCTGAACAAGAGCACAGAGAGGGAACTTCGAATGATAATGTTGTATATTTATCACCAAATCAACAGCAAATGATAAATACATGTTGGCGCAACAAAAAACTCGAAATAACCACAGCACCTTCTAGTGTGCCTCAATTTATGCACGAACAGTATTTTACTACCTCCGACCAGCTACCAACTTTATCATTATTTCCCTCACACTACGAAGAACCATCAGCAGCAGCACAGCCCCCCCCCACAGAAACTGAGCCTGCAACTTTTTATCGGCGATTGTAATTTGCTAACCGGGGTAGTGGCCCTTCTCCGCATTCAAGAAGAAGAATAACCCGAAGTCCAGGTGAATAAAGTCTCTAATTATCGTCGACTGCGGGAGAAGATCTGAAGGAGATACCAGAAGATCATAATGACGTTGATATACATCTTCAGAGCCATAATCAGTGACAACTTATAAGAGGCCGTGCCATCGCTGCCAGCCTGAATGGCCATGCTGCGAATGGTCTGCGAATCATAAGCGGTCAATCCCACAAAGATCACCAATCCAAGATAGCTAATCAAGAGA
>JAAKFT010000027.1 GCA_011064935.1 Chlamydiota bacterium
ACAAAATATATCCGTGTACCGCCGAGAAAGGCGAGACTTGCAGCAGGACTGATTCGAGGCCTTCTAGTTGAAGAGGCGATAGCACAGCTGATCTTTTGTAATACAAAAGGATCTAGGTATCTCAAGAAGACACTTAACAGTGCGATAGCCAATGCTGAGATGGAGTTTGATGCAAGAAGAGATTTGCTCAAAGTCGTTGAGGTTCGTGTTGACGAAGGACCTAGGCTTAAGCGAGCTAAATCTAAAGCAAGAGGGGGAAGAGCTCCCATATTGAAACGAATGAGCCACTTTACCATTGTGGTTGGAGAGGAGAAAGAGGAGTAATTCATGGGACAGAAAGGTTGTCCGATAGGTTTTCGCATAGGCCTTACGAAAAAGTGGCGTTCAATCTGGTTTGGAAATAAGCAAGAGTTTGGGAATCTCGTCGTAGAAGATTATAAAATTCGAGAATTTCTCAAAAAAAAATCCACCTGCCAGGGATCTGCCAAGATAACGATACAGCGTATGAGCGATAAAATCGAGGTCACCATCCATACCTCAAGACCAGGACTTGTGATTGGAAAGAGGGGGGCTGAAATTGACATTCTCAAACAAGAACTCAAAAAGCTAACGGGGAAAGATATCTGGATTGAAGTTGAGGAGATCAAACGACCTGACCTCTCAGCCCAGATCGTAGCAGACGGGATAGCCCATCAACTAAGACGCCGTGTCTCTTTTCGCCGAGTGATGAAAAAAGCCATGCAAGCGTGTACAGATGCTGGAGCACTTGGTGTCAAGATACAGGTTTCTGGCCGCATAGGTGGAGCGGAAATTGCGCGAACAGAGTGGTATCAGGAAGGTAGGACGCCTCTTCATACTATTAGAGCTGATATTGATTATGCCACATCATGTTCTCATACGACATATGGATGTATTGGCGTAAAAGTATGGATCAACCTGGGAGAGTATGTAGCTCCCGCTAAACACGTAACAGCGGTTACATAAGATTTAAAGTTATGGCATCGATACCGAAAAAAACAAAATACCGAAAACAGATGAAAGGCCAACAGGCTGGTTATAGCAAAGGCGGTAACTTTATTGAGTTTGGAGATTTTGGTATGCAAGCTCTGGGCCGTGGTCGTATCACAGATCGCCAAATAGAGGCATGTCGGGTTGCGATCAACCGTTACTTTAAACGACGTGGTAAAGTATGGATCCGTATTTTCCCAGACAAGCCGGTCAGTAAAAAGCCTGCGGAGACACGTATGGGTAAAGGAAAAGGGGGAACAGATCATTGGGTCGCCGTCGTTCGTCCTGGAAGAGTGCTCTTTGAAGTCGGTAATGTGACTAAAACTGAGGCTCAAAATGCGCTTAGACGTGCTGCAGCAAAAATTGCTTTAAAGACCCGATTTGTTGAACGACTGGAGAGGGTGTAAAATAGAGATGAACGTTAAAGATCTTCGTGAAGAAAATGATGAACAACTCGGCTTAAGTGTAGAGACTCTAAGAAAAGAGATTTTTGAGTTAAGAAGTCAGGTTATGGATAGTAAGACGCAGAAAACCCATCTTATCAAACAGAAACGAAAAGATGTGGCTAGGATTTTGACGATTCAACGTGAGAAACAGCTGGAGAAAAGTGATGACAGATAGAGGTAAACGAAAGGTCGTAAGTGGTGTAGTTGTTTCCGATAAGATGACGAAAACGGCTGTTGTGTTTGTTGAGCGAACTTACCGTCACGCAAAATATGGAAAAGTCGTCAAATCTGCAAAGAAATATTATGCGCATGATGGCTCTGCAAATCCATCGAAAGTTGGAGATGTAGTGACGATTGAAGAATGCCGACCTATGTCGAAACTTAAGCGTTGGCGTGTCATTGAAAGTGCGTCTGCAAAATAGGCAATTGGAAAAGGTAAAACGATGATTCAACAAGAATCTGTACTAAAAGTAGCTGATAATTCCGGAGCAAAGAGGGTTAAATGCTTTAAGGTTCTCGGCGGTTCAAAACGACGTTATGCCGGAGTAGGTGATGTCGTCATATGTTCTGTCCGAGATTCAGAGCCCGATGGAGTAGTAAAGAAAGGCCAAGTGGTCCGAGCTGTTATTGTGAGAACGAAACGCTATATAAGACGAAATGATGGTTCATGGCTTCGTTTTGATAGTAATAGCTGTGTAATTATCGATGAAAAGGGCAATCCACGAGGAACTCGAATCTTTGGCCCCGTAGCTCGTGAAGTTCGCGACAGAGGGTATATAAAGATTAGCTCATTAGCTCCAGAGGTTATGTAAAAATGAAAAAGAAAATACGTCATGGAGATGAAGTAGTAGTCATTACAGGCAATGACAAGGGAAAAGTGGGTAAAGTCTTAAGATTTGTAGGTGATAGAGTTGTAGTCGAAAGAGTGAATATGCGTAAAAAGCATATTAAGAAGACTCAAGAGCAACAGAAAGGTCAAATAATTGATATTGAATGCCCCCTCAACATCTCAAATGTAAAAATATGGACTGGCGAAAAAGCTGTTAAATTGCGTGTTCGTCAAGATAAAGAAGGGAACCGCGAATTATGCTTCCTTGAAGGGAAGAAAAAAGTTTTGTACCGTCCCGTTTTAAAACCACGTAAAAGTTAGAAAATGTCACAATTAAAAGAAAAGTATCTCACTAAGATCAAGCCAGCTCTGCAAGAGAAGTTTAAGTATTCTAATCCCATGATAATCCCAGCCTTGAAAAAGGTGATTATCAGTATGGGATTGGCCCAAGCTTCAACTGATAAAAATTCGATGCAAGAGGCGCTCAAAGAGTTAGCCATGCTAACTGGTCAAAAACCTGTGTTGACAAAATCTAGGAAATCTATCGCCGGATTTAAGCTTCGAAAAGGGACACCGATCGGTGCTAAAGTCACTTTGCGAGGAAAGCGGATGTATGATTTTATAGACAGATTTTGCCATATTTCAAGTCCCCGCATTCGTGACTTTAGAGGATTCGAAACTAAATGTGACGGACGAGGATCTTATAGTCTAGGACTTGAAGATCAACAGATTTTTCCTGAAATTAATCTTGACCAGGTTAAAAGATCCCAGGGCATGAACATCACCTTTGTGACTACCAGTCAAAATGATGAAGAGTGCTTTGAGTTGCTTAAGCAACTTGGCCTACCCTTTAAACAGCGCAATTGAGGAAGAGTAGTTATGAATGATACAGTGGCCGATTTACTGACGCGGATTAGAAATGCTGGCGGGGCTCGGCATCGCTATACAGACGTCCGTTGGAGCAATGCGAAAGAGTCGATCGTAAAGATCCTCAAGAATCAAGGTTTTGTAGCCCATTTTCTCATCAAAGAAGAGAAGAAAAAGAAAACGATGCGGATATTTTTAAAGTATGGAGAAGATCGTCTTCCAGTGATTCAAGGACTTAAAAGAGTTTCGAAACCCTCTCTAAGGCAGTATTTGAGCTCACAGAAAATCCCAAGAGTTATGGGAGGTATGGGTATTGCCATAGTTTCTACTTCTCAAGGCGTTATGGAAGGTTCTTTGGCTAGAGAGAAAAATTTAGGAGGAGAGTTCCTTTGCCAGGTATGGTAAAAAGCTGTGATTTTCTTAAGCAGCCGACAAGATAAGGAATATTAATACGATGTCCAAAAAAGCAAAACTACCTATTGTGCTCCCCAAAGGAGTCGAAGCTAAAGTCGAAGGAAGCCTATTTACAGTCAAAGGCCCAAAAGGAACGCTTACCCGTGAACTCATGAAAGGCATTGTTGTTGCGATGGAAGATAGTGGGCTTAAGGTCACTATCGATCCAAATGAAAAATTGGGTTATAATTTTCTAGGCCTATTTTGGTCGCTTATCTTCAACATGGTGCAAGGTGTCTCTGAAGGTTTCAAAAAGCAACTCGAAATGATCGGGGTTGGTTATAAAGCAGTGGTCCAAGGAAATCTGCTTGACTTACAAGTTGGATTTTCCCATCCTACTAAACTTCCTATTCCAAATGGGATCGAAGTTATCATCGAGAAAAACACACTCATTTCGATTTTAGGCAATGATAAGCAAATGGTTGGGCAATTTGCAGCTGTGGTAAGAGCCAAGCGTCCACCAGAACCTTACAAAGGTAAGGGGATCCGTTATGTTGATGAATATGTCCGTAAGAAAGCTGGAAAAGCAGGTAAGAAATAGAGATGGAGAGCGAACTTAAAAAAACAAATCTGAATAGGAAACGACGAGCTAGGAGACTACGACGAAAAGTCAGGGGAAATGAGACACGCCCTAGGCTCAACGTGGTGAAGAGCAATAAACATATCCATGTTCAAGTTATCAATGATGAAACGATGTTGACATTGGTAGGGATATCGACTCTCTCGAAAGAGTTTCGTCAGACAGAGTTCAATAAAAAAAGCAAAGCTTCTGGAAAGCAACTCGGCTTGAAGATAGCAGAGCTTTCCATAGCAAAGAATGTAAAAAAAGTAATTTTTGACCGAGGGCCATATAAATACCATGGGGTGTTGGCTGCGGTTGCAGATGGAGCCCGCGAGGGTGGTTTAGAGTTTTAGAGAGGATAAATGGTAGCTAAAGAAGATCTCGAAGAGAAAGTGCTTTTTGTTAATCGCTGTTCGAAAGTGGTCAAAGGCGGAAGAAAGTTTAGCTTTTCTGCTCTGATCCTTGTCGGTGATAGAAACGGAAATGTGGGCTATGGATTTGCGAAAGCCAACGAACTCACCGATGCGATAAGAAAAGCAGGTGAGAATGCACGTAAGAACATGATCACCTTTGAAATGGAAGGGACGACTATTCCCCACCCGATCACTGTGGATTACGATGGTGCAAAACTGCTGATGAAGCCCGCGCCTGATGGAAAAGGACTTGTTGCAGGATCCTGTACACGGTCTGTGCTAGAACTGGCTGGTTTGCGCGATGTTGTGACTAAAAATCTCGGCTCTAACAACCGAATCAATCAAGTTAAAGCGACCTTTAAAGGGCTTTTGTCTCTTCGGAATCGTAAAAAAGCCCTTGCAATAAGAGGTAAGTCCGAATGAGTATCAAGCTTGAAAATTTGAGAAACACCACCACCAAACGAAAACGTCGAAAGATAGTAGGGAGAGGACCTAGTTCGGGACATGGCAAGACCTCTTGCCGTGGCCATAAAGGAGCTGGTTCTCGATCAGGATACAAAGTCCGAGCTGGGACAGAAGGGGGAGGAGTCCCTTTATATCGCAGATTACCAACAAGAGGTTTTTCAAACGCAAGGTTCAGTAAACGTTTTGATGTGATTAACCTCGAGCAGATCGAAAAGATCTATGACAAAGGCGAAATAGTTAGCCTAGAGACTCTTCGTAAGAAAGGGTTTATCCGCGGATTTTCTCATGGAATTAAAGTGCTTGGAAAGGGAGAGCTTAGTAAGCAAGTCTCTTTTGATGTCGCTTCGATCTCATCAGGAGCCAAAGAGAAATTAGAGAAAGCCAAAATTTCAGTTTAAAAATGTTTGAAAACATCAGACGTATCGGTAGCATTCCAGAGCTAAAGTCTCGCATACTTTTTACTTTGCTAATGCTAATCATTTGCCGAATAGGCGTTTTCGTACCCGTTCCAGGTATTAACGGTGAGCTTGCCTTAAGTTACTTTAAGCAGGCAACCGGTGGAGGACAAAATCTCTTCCAACTAGTCGATATCTTCTCGGGAGGGGCATTTGCTCAGATGACAGTGATCGCTCTCGGTGTGGTTCCCTACATCTCAGCATCCATTATTATGCAGCTTCTGATGGCTTTGATGCCTAATTTGCAGCGTGAAGTGAGTGAAAATCCTGATTCAGGACGTAGGAAAGTCAATAAGTACACCCGGTTTCTGACCATATTACTCGCCTTTGTCCAATCGACTCTCTTTGCCCGTTTTGCACTTCAGATGAACAATGCAAATCCAGGAATTATTCTGTCTGAGATGTTTCAGGTACAAGCTTTTGGCATCCCTTGGCTTTTCTTTGTCGTGATGATCATGACCATGACCACAGGAACGATTTTTCTCATGTGGATTGGAGAACAGATCACCGAAAAGGGGATTGGTAATGGCATGAGCATGATTATCACCCTTGGAATTATCTCTTCGTTACCCTCCACGGTAGGCTCGGTGATCAAACAGCTCAACTTAGATTCCCAAGAACCGGGACAACTGACTTTTTCATCTATCATTGTTCTCTTTACAGTCTTTGTCTTAGTTATTATCGCCACTATCATGATCATTCAAGGTGTTAGAAAGATTCCAGTCCAATATGCTCGGCGTGTTGTTGGAAGGAGGGAGGTTCAAGGAGGGGGGTCTTTTGTCCCTCTGAAGATTAACTACGCCGGTGTGATACCTGTTATTTTCGCCTCGTCTCTTCTGATGTTTCCCGCCACCCTTGGCCAATTTCTTGGAAAGGGAAACTGGATTGGAGCGATGGCAAGCTCTTTATCTCCAGGAACTTGGGTCTATACATTTTTTTATGTTCTACTCATCCTATTTTTCACCTATTTTTGGACTGCAACTCAATTTCATCCAGAGCAAATCGCCTCTGATATGAAGAAGAATGGCGCTTTTATTCCAGGTATTCGTCAGGGAAAACCGACACAAGATTTTTTGGAAAAGACTATGAATCGAATTACGCTTATTGGTGCTATCTTCCTGGCACTTATCGCGATCCTTCCCAATCTAGTTGGTAAAATTTTACATATCGACCCTAGGATTAGCTATTTCTTTGGAGGGACGGCTCTGCTTATTATGGTGGGAGTGGTTCTCGATACTATGAAACAGATTGAATCCCATCTATTGATGAAGCGATATGATGGCTTTATGAGAAAGGGGAAAACCCGAGGAAGAGGATAAGTGATCCATTCGTTGATCTTATATCCCCCTTATGTTATGTTTTCTGATCATTTTAACTGAGAGAAAAAAATGCCAAGAGTAATTGGAATCGACATTCCTGGAAATAAAAGACTGATCATTAGCTTGACCTATATTTATGGGGTTGGAAGTAAACGTTCTGAGGAAATACTTGAAAAGTTGAGACTTGATGGAAATATGAGAGCCCATAAGCTTTCTGATGAAGAGATCGCCAGATTGAACAGCTTATTGCAGAGTGAGTACGTCGTTGAGGGAGATCTGAGACGGGAAGTACAGGGCAATATAAAAAGATTGATAACCATCAACTGCTATAGAGGCCAAAGGCACCGCCTCGGCCTACCTGTTCGTGGCCAAAAAACGCAAAAGAATGCACGAACTCGTAAGGGTCGCGCGAAAACAGTTGCTGGCAGAAAGAAGTAACCATTTAATTAAATTTTTTTGAGACCGGAGATAAATCTTGGCAAAACAGACAACTAAAGTAAAAAAAACGCTTCGAAAGAAGGATGCACCTCGTAAGAGGGTCGTCCGTAACGTGCCCGCTGGGATTGCTCATGTTAAAGCCACTTTTAACAATACCACCATCGCAATCACCGATCCTGCAGGCAATGTCATTACATGGTCCTCTGCTGGAAAGGTTAATTTCTCAGGTTCGAGAAAGTCATCAGCTTTTGCTGCAACCGTCGCCGCTCAAGATGCCGCAAGAGCAGCGATGGGCATGGGAATGAAAGAGCTAGAAGTTAACCTTAAAGGTCCTGGAGCGGGACGTGAATCGGCTGTGAGAGGGCTTTTAAGCTCAGGACTTATGATCACTGTGATACGTGATAAGACCCCTATCCCTCATAACGGCTGCAGACCAAAAAAACGGAGGAGACCCTAAGCCATGCCATCAATTCTATATGATAAATTTGAAATGCCCCAAGGGATTAAGGTTGATGAAAAGGCAACGACCAGTACTTTTGCTCGTTTTATTGCTGAGCCATTGGAAAGGGGCTTTGCGCATACGTTGGGTAATAGCTTGCGCCGTATCCTCCTCACCTCTATCGAAGCTCCAGGTATCGTATCTCTCTTTATGGAGGGTGTTGATCACGAATATATGGCTGTTGAGGGGATTATTGAGGATGTTACGAATATTGTCCTTAACCTCAAAGGAGCTCTGCTTCGTCGGCTTCCACTAGATGATATCCCCCATTCTCGAGGTGTTAAATCGATAGTTACGGTACTTGAAGTAACAGCGGATGATCTCCGTGAAAAAGGCCAAAAGGTGATCACTCTTGGTGATCTCATAACTACCGGTGACTTTGAAGTGATTAACCCTGAATTACCCATATTCACGGCCACTAAGCCCATGAAGAGAAGAATAGAGATAAAAGTGGCGATAGGCAGAGGATATGTTCCTTCAGAGAGACATGAAAACCTCGAAAAGAGTGAGATCAATGAAATTGTAGTAGATACAGCTTTCTCACCTGTTCGTCTGGTTAACTACTACGTAGAAAATACTCGTGTAGGACAAGATACCGACTTTGATCGTATGAAGTTGGAAGTAACGACAGATGGCCGAATTTCGCCTAAGGAAGCCCTCGCTTTTTCTGCCAAGATCCTCTCAAATCACCTCGATGTTTTCGAAAATATGGAAGAGTATGAGATTGTCTTTGAAGAGGTCGTTGCGAAGAGTGACACTGATCGTGATGAGCTGATGCAAAAACTGATGTTAGGTATCAATGAGATCGAACTTTCTGTTCGATCGACCAACTGTCTCAATGGAGCTGATATCGAAACGATCGGAGAACTTGTAGTAATGTCTGAGCCTAAACTTTTACAATTCCGTAATTTCGGCAAGAAATCTCTCAACGAGATAAAAGCAAAACTCTATGAGATGAGCCTATCTTTGGGCATGGACCTCTCTCGTTTTGGCATAACACAAGAGAATGCCAAAGAAATGATGAAACAGCAGATAGAAACCCATCAGCAGCAAAATAACGGAGCAAACGCATGAGACATCGCAAAGGTAGAGCAAAGTTAGGCCGAACCGGTTCTCACAAACGGTGCCTGATCGCTAATATGCTGAAATCATTAGTCGAGCAGGAACGCATCCTAACTACGGCAGCAAAAGCCAAAGAACTCCGCCGTTATGCAGATCGCTTGATCACCCTCGCCAAGAAAAACACTTTGGCCAGTCGTCGTGCTGCTATTGCTAAATTGATGATTCGCTACAATTGCCTAAGCAGTAAACAGGCACGTGGTGGAAATACCGCTCATTATAATAACGATCGAAAAGTCATAGGAAAGTTGTTTGAAACACTAGGCCCACGTTTCCTCGATCGCCAGGGTGGATATACCCGCCTTATCAAAGGAACAGCCCGTGTAGGCGATAATGCTGAGACCTGCATCATTGAGTTCTTATCTGAGTAGTTTTCCTTTAGGAGTCTGTGTTGAAACACAGACTCTTCCTGATTGTGTTGGTATTAATACCAACCACTAAATGAAAATGTGTGAATTGGACAGCCCTTTTTCTCCCTATCTTTGCCTTCGCTCTCATCAACCACCAATGGTTGCCTTCGAGCTCCAGTCTTCGATAGAAAACAAAATGTCTTGCCCAATCCATGCATTTTCATCTTGCGATTGGTATAAAAACAGAGTTACCGTACAATCCGGAAGATCTGAAAATTAGGAGGTAAACATGCCCATAAAAGTTGGAATCAACGGTTTCGGTCGCATCGGACGACTCTTCTTACGCGCAGCTCTACAAAACCCAAACATCGACGTTGTTGCTGTAAACGATATCGTTCCAGCAGAAAACCTCGCCTATCTTTTTAAATACGATTCAACTCATGGAATGTATCCTAAAGAGGTAAAAGCGGAAGGTAACAAACTCATTATCAACGGAAAATCAATCCTTGTTTGCAACGAAACCGACCCAACCAAATTGCCCTGGAAGGAGTTGCAAGTCGATTATGTCGCTGAATCTACGGGGCGATTCACAAAAAAAGAAGATGCCCTAAAACACATTCAGGCAGGCGCCAAAAGAGTCATTATTACAGCTCCGGCAAAAGGCGATGTTCCAACCTTTGTGATGGGAGTTAATGAAGAAAAATACAACCCTTCAACCGATACCGTCGTTTCCAATGCGTCATGTACCACAAACTGCCTAGCGCCTATCACTAAAGTTCTTGTAGACAGCTTTGGCATCGAAGAAGGATTGATGACCACCATTCACGCCATGACGGCGACACAACCGACTGTAGACGCCCCTTCCAAGAAAGATCTTCGAGGAGGAAGAGGAGCCGCACAAAATACCATTCCAGCTTCCACTGGAGCAGCGAAAGCTGTGGCGCTCTGCGTTCCTGAGGTTAAAGGAAAACTCACAGGGATGGCTTTTCGAGTTCCCGTCGCCGATGTTTCAGTCGTTGACCTAACCGTTCGGTTGGCTAAATCGACCAGTTACGAAGAAATTTGCAAGAAAATGAAAGAGGCCTCAGAGGGAAGATTAAAAGGCATCTTGCTCTACTGTGATGAACAGGTAGTATCTTCAGATTTTATTGGATGCCAATACTCCGCCATTTTTGATTCATTGGCAGGAATTGCCTTAAATGACCGATTTTTTAAACTTATAGCTTGGTATGATAATGAGATGGGTTATGCCACCCGTGTTGTTGATCTGATCCTCTATATGGCAGAACGAGAAAAATAGACCTATGCATTTTACTAGAGAACCAATTATTGAGACGATTATTACTCCCAAGGAAGGCCACAAGCTGGTCATCCGCAATAGTAAGGGAGGAGGACAGGAGGAATTCTTTGTCGATGCGATCGAAGTGATTGCTTTTGGACAGAGTAGTTTCTATCGTTCCCAGGAAAAACCCAAATCCTTTGTTGTTCCCATCTCAGACTATGAAATTTTGGAAGTACGAGAGACCCGGATGGTCTTAAAAGCTTCTAGTGTTGAAAAAGGGATTAAAATTGGCGGAGGACGAGAGGCCACACTAAAGGTACCTCAAGAAGAGGGCACTCCGGTTGAGCCCAAGCGAAAAGAGCAGCGGCGACGTCAACGCAAACGACGTATCCGCGCTGATGAACCAGCCACTGCTACCGGAGATGAGAAAGTAGAGAAGACGGTGAGAGAGGAGAAAATCCCTATGATTCCACCTCCAACCACATTGATCTCGGAGACGATAGCTCGTTACAAAGAGCCCCAGATTGCTCCGAAAGAGTCAGCTGAGCCGAAAGAACAGCCCGTCGTGGTCCCCGAGCTTGTGCAAAAAGAAGTGCCACCAGTTGAAAAGCCGACTCCAGTGAAGAGCGAATCAGAGCCACCAAATTCTTGACGCAAAGTTGTGACCGTTTTAATCTAGGAACTCATTTGCTCGGGTGGTGGAATGGTAGACACTAGGGACTTAAAATCCCTTGGCAGTAATGCCGTGCGGGTTCGAGTCCCGCCTCGAGCATGCTTATAACAAACGAGTTATGTAATGCTGCATAACCTCCTAATAACTGGAACAAACCGTATTGGGCCACTGGTGGGCCAGTATGAACAGGAGGTTCAAAGCATGTCATATATTCAAAAGAGGAAGCACCCCAGTGGTGCACTAACTTACCGCGCGCGCATCCGACTGAAGGGAGCGCCTGAGATGTCCGAAAGTTTTCCTAGCCGCAGAAAAGCGGTAGCATGGGCTGCTCGGATGGAAGCCGATATCAAATCGGGTCGCTACTTTGGTCGAGAAGAGCATAAAGAAAGGACATTTGGAGAGTTTATAGACCGTTACATCGAAAGGGAACTGCCTAAAAATCCAAAGGCATTCCGTAAGTTGCAACAGCAGCTCACCTGGTGGAAACGGCAGCTAGAGGACTATTTTCTCTGCCATATCACGCCACCCATGATTTCTGATCTCAAACACAGATTGCTATCTGAAACGACACCACGAGGTAGTCTTCGATCAACCTCCACGGCTAATCGCTATTTAGCAGCTCTCAGTAAGGCTTTTACGATTGCGGTAAGGGAATGGGGATGGCTTCGTGAGAATCCCATCCAAAAAGTCTCCAAATTTCAGGAAGGCAAGCCACGTGAAAGATTTTTAAGTAAAGAAGAGATCGCCAGGCTCCTGGCAGTCTGTAAAAATAGCAAAAGTCCACATTTGTATGCAGTAACTCTGTTTGCCATATCCTGTGGTGCTCGTAAAGGCGAAATATTAGGATTAAGATGGCAAGATATCGACTTTGATAGGGCTACGGCTACGTTTAAAGCCACTAAAAACGGCGAACTGCGATCAGTCCCACTAAGTGCTCCAATACTTGAGTATCTTCGCTCAGAGCGCTTAAAACGCTTTATTTTTAGTGAGTACGTGTTTCCAAGTATTGACGGGCAATGTCCTGCTGATATTCGGACAGCATGGGAAAATGCAGTTGAAGAGGCTGAGTTACCTGGAGTTTGTTTTCATATTCTACGGCACACATGCGCATCGCACTTGGCAATGTCTGGAGCATCAACACTTGAAATTGCTGCTGTTTTAGGGCATAAAACGCTAGCCATGGTAAAACGGTATAGTCATCTTTCAGTGGCGGCAACCGCAAAAATTTTACATCGTATGAACGGAGAAATCTTATGTGAAGCATAAAATTAAATAGATAAAATCCGACTTACACGCAAGGAGAACTAACATGCAAGAAGAATTAATAAACCAAATGTTTTACAAAAAGCATTTAATTCTTGAGAAAACAGCAATTTTCAAAACCAAAAGTTGCTTTTTTCAATATATAGATCGTAAACATCAAGGAATCCTAGAAAGGGCTTCTTGATGCCTACAAAGAAGCCCAATGATGATTCGGAAAAATTGCCGAATGGAGACTTTTCGTCTCTAATCGGTACGGACGCTTATTTCAGTTTTCTCAAAAAATGTGTCCATCTTGATTCACATTATGACGAAAGTGTGTTGAATCATGCTGGGATTCGGTTTGCGGAATATTCCGGTCGCATCCAACAAGAAATCATTCAGTTTAAGGGAACATCTGCTGAATATCCTCTTATGGCGGTAATATTTCTTTGGGCGCAGTGGATCGGCAATGATAAAGTTTTGGGAGAAAAATATCTTTCGATGATGGAGCACCTTCTGGAGCGGAACCTGATTCAGCACAAGCATCCAACCAATGGAAAGCCTCTAGATATCGCCCAATTTTCTTCACTGAAGCCAAATGCGGTCATTGATGCCATTAGGTGTCATCAAGCTTGGTCAATTGAGAAGCGCGAAGATTACGTGAGGTTTTATGCCGAATTCTCTAGTTGGCTATCCAAGCAAACATTTGGTTTGATCTCGGAAGCCAAAGATCGAGATCGTGCAATTACCCAACAGAGGAAGCTTTCGTTTGAAACATATATTGCTATTCTCCAGAATCTTGAAATTCGAGAGCGAATAATGTCAAAGATATTTTACTTGGGTGGTTCGATGGGATTGGAGGAAGTCTTGTTTCTCAAGATTAAGGATATTAACTTTAATGAAAGCTCCATCAGTTTTTCTGGGGAGAATGTTTATTTTCCCTCGCATGTGTTTGAAGATTTAAAAATCTTTCTCGAAGGTAGAAAACAAGGTTATGTTTTCATCGGTAGAAAGAATGAACGCATCAACCATACCGTACCTTACCGCTCTCTCAAAGCAGTGGTAACCAAATTGGGCATGTCTACAAGGTTCACCTTCAAGGATTTCGTAAAAAACCGATAGAAGAAGCCCTTTTTTTCTCGCAAAAAGCAAAGTAATATTGCAAAGAAAGGCACGATCACGTACATTCTGTTCAGTTTCCAGTTATTAGGAGGTAATGTTGCAAATTCTGCCAAATTTAGTGCCCCTTCGTTCTTATTGCCGGGAGTACGAATGGCCTCGTTTGCCGCAATGGCACCATTGGATTTACTCCAAGGCGCCTATAGCGCAGAAGTGTGTCAAAAGGATTGGTGGCCGCTACTTGATCGATCTTGAAGCGTTTCAGGCCTATGTGCAGAGCGCCACCCTAGAAGAAACCGAAGGTCGGGCATCATGATCAATTCGAGACCGGCTATTGTTCCTCTCCCCAAAGAATCTGAGATGATGGTTCTTGGGTGCATGTTATCTAATACGGAATACCTAGATTCGGGTTTAGAAAGCTTGCTGCAAGACGATTTTAATTTTCCAGAGCATAGGATACTATTTAAGGTCCTTGAGAACCTTCATGAGTCAGGTATTCCGGTTGATACCCATCTTGTTTGTAATAAATTAAAGGACGTAGAGGGCCTAAAATCGGTTGGTGGAGCAGCTTATGTGTTGACTTTGGCGATGTATCCTGGCCCATCTGCGCACTTTGAGTACTACCTTGATCAGTTAATTGATAGAAAGACAAAGCAAAAC
>JAAKFT010000028.1 GCA_011064935.1 Chlamydiota bacterium
GAGTGAAATTCAAAGACGGAGAAGAGGTGAAAAAGGCAGCTTAAAATTAGCCTTCGAGGGTGCGCTTACGGGCTGAGACACAACTTTTGGCAATATCTCATCCAGCCCGCAGCCAATGTTCGTGGGTAAAACGGCTCTTAAAAGCGCCCACAGTCAAAAAGGCGAGGGTTGCCAAGATACCACTCCAAAGAAAAGAGGGGCCAAAGAAGAGGTAGGGAATAAGCGGCAAGCTCCCTATGATCACAAAGGCGAAAAAAGTGGTTAGGGCTGCAGCAAGAGGAGAGATCTTGAGTGTCGAAAGCCCTAGCTCCTCCTTAAGCATTGTATCTACCCATACCTTTTTATCTGAGGTAATTATCGTGGTGATCGTCTCTAGATCCTCGCCCTTAAATCCCTTTTTTGCAAAAATATGTCGGATCTCATTTCTTTCTCCCTCAGGTACTCTCTCAATATGCTCTTCTTCTTCTCTTTTCGCCTTTTCAAAGATGTCTCTCTCCGCTTTTGTCCCTAGGAAGTTACTACCACCCATGCTAAAGCCATCACCAATCAAATTGGCGAGACCTAAGACAATCGCAACCATGGGGGGGAAATCTGCGCCATAGGTACCGGCCACAACTGCGAAAGTCGTGACCGTCCCATCGATCGCTCCGTAGATAAAGTCTCGGAGATAGCTCCGCCTGGGTTCTTGCTCTAGTCGCGTTATAATTGCGTCTTCTGTGTGACTCTTTTCCAGTGATTGGTGCTTTTCAGCCATCTTCTCGTTCTACTTTCATTAAAAATTCTTGCCTTAGTGAGCTGTGGCTCCGGAAAAGCCCCCGCAGGACGGTGGTCTCTGTCTCGCTCGCTCTGTCTTCTACCCCTTGGACCAACACACAGTGGTGATTTGCCGAAATAGCGACAGCTACATCCTCCAAACCCAGAAGAAGGGCAAAGCTGTCGGCGATCTGGGCGGTTAGTCGCTCCTGAAGCTGAGGTCTTCGGGCAAAATAGCGAATAACTTGATAGATTTTAGAGAGGCCTATCACCTTATTTTGGGGGAGATAAGCAAAGTGAGCTCTGCCCACCATCGGCACGAGGTGGTGTTCGCAAAAGCTGATAAAAGAGATGTTTTTCACCAAAATCATCTCTCCTGGCTCCATCGCTTGCTCCTGAAGGGTGATGGTGGGGAACCCTGCGGGATCCAGTCCAGAGAAAACCTCATCGACGAACATCTTGGCCACTCGTGATGGCGTTTTGGAGAGCGATGGAGTCGTAAGGTCCAAGCCCAAAATTTCAAGCATCTCGCGCACTTTTTGTTCAATGAGTTCTTTTTTCTCTTCCGAAGAGATGGCCAGCTTCTTGGGGCAAATCGATGTAGGGTAGTTTGTGATTGCAGGATCCGTCATCGGGAAGCAGCGTATCAAAGATCCGGAAAGAGCTCAAGCGCGGGGGTGAGTCTTGTCGTAAACCTCTTTCTTGAGTTTGGTGGAGACATGGGTGTAGATCGTTGTGGTGGCCAGAGATTGATGGCCAAGAAGCATCTGAATGGTTTTGAGATCCATCCCATTTTCAAGCCAGTGGGTGGCAATAGTATGGCGAATCGTGTGAGGCGTCACCTTTCCAGCCAGGCCGCTCTGTTTGAGATGTTTGTCAAAATTGCGATCGACAGAACGAGAGGTAAGGCGAGAGCCATTGCGGTTGAGAAAAACGGCATCGGGATCTGTTTGGGCGAGATGACCACCGGTATCTTTATTTCGCTCGGGATGGTCGAGATAGGTCGAAATCCAATCGGCTGCGTTTTTTGTGATGGGGATGACCCGTTGTTTCTTGCCCTTTCCTTGTAGGCGGATTAGTAGCTGGGCGGGATCAAAGTCGCTTCTGTTGAGCGAGACCAGCTCGCTGACCCTAAGACCGGAACTGTAGAAGAGCTCCATGATGGTTCGATCCCTAAACCCTAGATAACTCTCCCGATCAGGAATATCAAAAAGCCTTTGGAGTTGCTCATAGGTGAGGGAGAAGGGAATGCGTTTGTCTAGCTTTGGGCTTTCAAGATCTTCTGTGGGATTGGTTTCGATCAGCTTTTGATTGATACAGTATTTGAAAAAGGTGCGTAAACTCGACAGACGACGCACCACTGTCCGTTTTTGCATCTTTTTTTCCGCGAGATAGGCGAGAAAGTTGCGAATCACCTTTCTGTTAATCAGAGAGAGAGAAAGATGATGATCATTGGCAGTATTGCGAGCTTTGTGTGGTTGCAAATAGTCAATTTTTTCGGGCAAATTCTCGGGATCGATGGAGATCACCGTCTTTTCGAGAAACTCTTTTATCGAGTTGAGATCGATCGCATAATTTCGAATAGTATGTTCGGAACCATTTTTTACTGCTCGCAAATATTCGAGAAAACAATAGGCAGCTTTGATCATGAATCTATCCGTAAATTATATATTTGCAAATTTTGCGCAATTGTTGGTGGGATTTTGAGAATCGCGATGAAGGCAATATTTGTAAATATTGCCAAAGAGCGAGGCGCTAAAGACCACAACAAGGGCGTGAAAGGTGTGAGTATAGAATTTACGGATAGATTCATTGATAGTTTATTTTTACATATTGCTTGAGATGATGGTCGATGGCTGTTCGGTAGGTAGGGCTAAGAAAGTGGTGGTCGAAGAAACGGGCTTTTCGGTGGGGATTGAGACGAATAATCGTATCTTTTGCCAGCCTTTTTCCTCGCCTATCAAAGAGGGGGACAATATCGCGACGGCTGACATAGTGGAATACCTTTCCACAGAGATTCTGTGTAATATAGGCGCCAGGAGCGATCGCCACCACAACGATCCTCTCGCGTAGTTCTGGAGGATAGAGCATCAGAGCATTGCGGACCTGTATGGCTCCCTGACTATGACAAAATTGCAGAAAAAACTCATCATCACGCTTGCAACTTCTGAAAAACTCATCCCACTTTTCGTGAAGTTTAAAGACCGGAGCGCTGGTCTTGTAGTTTACGAGCTCAAAGAAGCACTGTCTCAAATCTTCAAGCAGACCGTCGGTGGGATTGTATACGGTGTATACATTGTATCCTCCGGCCATCGATGAGAGGAGAGAGGAACATTTGAGTGCGCGATCTGGCTTGTGGTTGATTCCATTGATAAAAGCAACTTCACCTGTGGGAAGTGCTGGTTTGCCCAATCCGAAAACCAAAGGATCGTATTTTTTGGGTTTAGCTACTAGTTCTGCCGAAGGCGTGCAGATAAATAGCATGGTCGCGGTAGCGAATATGGTTCCAAAAAATCGTCTCATAAACGGCTTTCATATCACAACGCGTAACTAATCTTCAATAAGGTAATGGAAAGACTTTCAAATCGTCGGCGGCATAGGTGTTGGGAAAAATTGGACGCGCCTCTTTTTCAAACTCATGCAAATCCAAGTAGCGTGCAGAAAAATGGGTGAGAATTAACCGCTCAACATCAGCCTCTTTGGCCAAGAGAGCTGCTTGTTTAGCCGTGAGATGGTAGTGTTTGTCTGCAAGATGTCGGTGATTTTCGAGATAGGTGCTCTCACAGAGAAAAAGTTTAGCATTTCGAGCTAGATCGATAGCGCGTTGACACGGAAGGGTATCGATAACCACCGCAATGGTGTCTCCCTTTTTGATCCAACTGACATCTTCGATCCGAACTCGCTCTCCTTCAACCGTCATGACCCCTTTCTTCTCCAGCTCTTTAACCAGAGGTCCTTCAATTTTGTAGGCTTTGAGTTTAGCTGGGTCAAACTTGCGTCGATCAGGCTCAGTCACTCTCCATCCCAGACATTCAACACTATGTTTTAGATAAGCCGCCTCTACAACAAACTTGCCATCATCGTGAACCACTCCCGCTTCTGAAACCGGATGTTCGATGACTTTGACGGTATCATGATAGATCGTCCCATAGCGTAATCGGTCGAAGTATTTTTTGCCGCTAGCAGGATAGTAGCAGTGAATCTCGTGCTCCACCTTGTCGAGGTTGAGCCGCATAATCATCGATCCCAGCCCTAAACAGTGGTCTCCATGGAAGTGGCTGATAAAAATCCGACTTACCACAGTGGGGGCGACGTTGGCATAGATAAATTGCCGCTGCGTCCCTTCGCCAGGATCAAAGAGTAGCCCCTCATCATTCCAGCGGAAAAGATAAGCGCCATGGTTACGCCTGCGCGTGGGTTGTTGGCTGGAACAGCCTAGAATAGTAAGATCTCGAACACTCATGGAAAATTCAGATAGGGTACCCGATCTTCTCAGGGGTGTCAATGTAAGTGCTTTTTATTTCGGAGATCTCTTAGAACTTCTCCCAAGCAGTGAGTGATAAAGATAGTCGGTATGGCAGCGGTCCAAAGTCCCATCCCAATAAAAGGAGAGCAGTAGGGGTGAAAAACCCCAGATTGAGTGACGGCGAGAGCTATCGCACCCGCTACGATTAGCGAGATCGTCAACATCGCCCCCGCCATACAGGCTCGATCGAGAAATTTTTCATTTTGGACGAGATTTGCAATCATAACTATTAAAAACCTAATCTTATTGTTCTTATAAAAACATTTTATCAAGATAATTATATTAAGTCAATATTAATATAGTTATTTTCTGTGAGTGCAGAAGTAGGGGAGGCGGCCCAGGAGATAGCCCGCCAGGGCGCCGCTGAGGTGGGCGGTGTTGGCGATCCCTATGGAGCGCTCGAACTTGCCCGTGAGCTGGAGGATGAAGAAGACTGTCTGGAGGCCAAACATCCCGACGACGAAGACACCCAGAAAGATCAAGGTCATCCTGTGGAGGAGATAGCCCTCCCAGGGAGCCACCTGCTGCCGGGCCCAGATAAAGCCTGCGAAGCCGGTGATTACGCCCGATAGGCCCATAAAATAGGAGCCGCTCATGAGGTATTGGGAGGTATTAGATACGATGGCGGCGAAGAAGATTAATAGTAAATATTTGAATGGCCCTAGCCGATACTCTATCTGGTTGCCAAGCATGATAAACCAGAGGACATTGAAGAAGATATGGAGCAGGCCTAAGTGGAGAAGAGCTGGGGTGAAGATCCGCCATACCTCTCCTTCGCGGATCTTCTCGAACATCGGGCCCCCATCAAAGAGGGGGAAGTTTGGTTTTCGAAAGTGGTTGACCACCCGATCGTAGAACCCCATCCAGTATGGGGTGAGCCGAATCTCTTGCATCAGGGCTCGAGCACTCGCCGAGGGAGGAACCTTCTCCTTGATCTGCTGAGGGGTGTAGATCTTCAGCAGTTGATCTCGCAGTTGGAAATAAGTGGGGTAGTCGTAGATCAACGCCTCATCGACACTTGTGAGAAGCGGAGCCTGAGCGATACCAGGAAGGGTGGGAGGGATGATGAGCCCTCGTTTGACCTGTGCCCACCCAAAGATGATAATTACAGTGAGGAGAATCAAGATGGAGATCTTGCCGAAAGGAGCCGGAGAGAGGATACCGCGTCGTCGCTTTATGGGTGCGGCAGGTTTTTCCTCTGGAGCATCGGGATTCTCTTTTTCAGGCAGTTGGACATGAAAAAGAGGGTCTTTTGGATTGGCATGATAACTGGCATATAGCCCTTGCGCCTTCTCGATCTGCTCTTCCTCATAGGCCCAAATCCGGTAGCTGGGCATCTCTTCGCGGAGCGGAGTCACCTCTTCGAGTTCGTTGGATATCCCAATGCTTGTCAGATAGAGGGAGAAGACATAAGGGTCCTCCTCAGGCTGGGCGCTTGTGATGGTGCAGATCAGTCGCATACCTACTTTGCTACCCTATCTGAGCCTATTTTCACAATCTTTTTCCGTTTTGCGTAGCTCTTGATGTTATACTAATTGCAACTTTATTTTCTTCCATTAGTATTAAACTAAAACTGTTTGGATCTTCTGGATAATGTCTGAGGTGGCTAGCCCTTCGATGCGGGGAATGAGGTGGATTTTTCCGCCGTGAGTACGAACGGTCTCAGTTTCGATACACTCCTGTCCATATTCCGCTCCGTTGACATGAACATGAGGCTTGATCTTGGCTAAGAGCTGCCTGGGATCAGATTCGTCAAACCAGGTGACATAGTCGACCAGTTCGAGCGCGCTGACCATTTCTAGGCGGTATTTGAGGGGAATGATGGGGCGGTCGCTCCCTTTGTAACTCTGCACGGAAAGATCGCTGTTGAGAGCGACAATCAGCAGGTCTGCAGTTTGAGCCGCTTCGTGGATAATGTAGAGGTGACCGGCATGCAGCAAATCAAAGGAGCCATTGAGAGTGGCGATAGTCTTCTTTTCTTTTTTGAGCGCTTCAACTCTCTTCTCGAGATGAGAGGGATCGATGAGTTTTCTCGTACGATACCTTTCCCAGCTCATCAAGAGGCCTCTGGAAAGGCGAGAGGGAAGATCTCGTCGTAGTGATTGACAAAGTGGACTTTGATCTTCTTCTTGAGAAAGTCGGGGAGCTCGTCGTAGTCGCGCAGGTTATCTTTGGGGAAGATGAGGGTTGTAAGACCTGATCGTCTGGCGGCGATGAGCTTTTCGCGAATACCTCCCACAGCAAGAATGCGGCCGGTGAGGGTGAGCTCGCCTGTCAGGCCGAGGTCGTTTGGAATCTTCATGTCGAGGAGAAGTGAGAGTAGCGCAGTGACCATAGTGACGCCGGCTGAGGGGCCATCCTTTGGAGTCGCACCTTCTGGAATATGGATATGGACCTGTGATTTTTCGAAAAAGGTGTGGCCTGGGGCGTATTTGTTCATGGCGCTGTGGAGATAGCTCCACGCGATTTGGGAGGACTCCTTCATCACATCACCTACTTGGCCGGTGAGGATCATCTCGGTGCGCTCATGAGCCACTTTGATAGCTTCGATGTAGAGTGTCGCTCCACCAAGAGCGGTCCAGGCGAGACCTGTAGCCACCCCAACGGGGGTCTCTTCGTAGAAGCGATCGGTAAAGAAGACCGGCTTGCCTAGATAGGGCTCGAGATTTTTGCTGGTGATGGAATGTTTGATGGGTTTCTTTTTGTGTCGTTTTTTCTCGCTCTCTTTGACCACTTCCATCGCAACTTTTCGCAAAATCTTCTTGATGTTGTTCTCAAGGCTTCGTACACCGGCTTCTCGGGCGTAGCCGTTGACAATATCCCTTAGCCCTTCTTTTGAGAAGCTGATCTGACTGATAGTCAGCCCCATCTGTTTGCGGTTGCGCGGAATGAGATATTTGGTGGCGATCTCGATCTTCTCTTCGGTAATATATCCGGAGAGGCGGAGAACCTCCATCCTGTCGTAGAGGGGCTCAGGAATGGTGTCAATTATATTGGCGGTGACAATGAAGAGCACATTGGAGAGATCGACACGTACGTCGAGAAAGAGATCGAGGAAGTCACGGTTCTGTTCGGGATCGAGCACTTCGAGAAGGGCTGAAGCAGGATCCCCATGGTAGCTGATCCCCATCTTGTCGATCTCGTCGATCATAATCACGGGATTCATCGTCTTGGTCTGTTTGAGCGCTTGAATCAGCTTTCCAGGCATGGCGCCGACGTAGGTTCGGCGGTGGCCTTTGATCTCAGCGTCATCACGCATTCCACCTACCGAGAAGCGATAGAACTGCCGATTAAGAGCTCGGGCGACACTTTTCCCCACGCTGGTTTTCCCGACGCCTGGAGGACCGACGAGACAGAGAATGCTTCCCTTGAGACCTTTGCTGAGTTTCCCCACGCTGATCAGCTCTAAGATGCGCTCCTTTATCTCATCGAGACCGTAGTGATCTTTCTGCAAAATAGCGTCGGCTTTGGCTAGATCATGTCTCTCTTTGCTAAACTTTCCCCAGGGAAGAACGGTGAGCCAGTCGAGGTAGTTGCGGGAGACCGAATACTCTGCCGACATCGTTTCGAGCGCGCTCAGTTTCTCTAGCTCTTCATCGATGGTCTCTCTCACATGTGCGGGGACCTTTTTGCGCTTCAATCGCTCTTCAAATTTATCGGCATCGATCTCTTTCTCATCTTTTTCAATGCCGAGCTCTTTTTTTATCGTTTTGAGCTGCTCTTTAAGAAAATACTCTTTCTGGCTCTTGGTGATTGTCGCTTCGATCTTCTGATAGATGGTGCTTTGAAGGCGACTGATATCCAGCTCTTTTTTTAAGAGAGCGAGTGCTTTGTCGATCCGCTCTTGCATATCCACTGTCTCTAAGATCTCTTGGAGTTCTTTTCGAGAAGCTGTCGTCAGGGTTACAGCAAAGTCTGCCAGTTTACCTGGTTCGGTGAAGTCGGAGTGGCTGAGGAAGATTTGGAGCTCTTCTTTGAAGAGAGGATTGAGTTTGATCAACTCCTTGATCACAGAAACAATATTCAGTGAGTAGGCCTTGAGTTCGTCGGTGAGCTCTCGTGGATCAGCCAAATGGCTGACTTTGGCTTTGAGATATTTATTTTTGATCTGCTCTTTTACTTTGACTCGTCCTTCGATGTTGACCACAACTTGGGCGCCCCCCTCCTCAACAGGCATGATGCGCAAGATACGCCCAACAACTCCCATTTTGTGGAGATTCGGCATCCCAACTTTGAGAATGTTCGCATTCTCTTTTTTGGTCAGAAGAAGGGCGACATATTTTTGATCTGATTTGGCGACCAGCTTGAGTACTTCGTAGTAGGGCCCTGGTTCGATGAGAATAGGGATAGCCATCCCAGGGAAAAAGGGACGACGATTGATCGGAAGAATAAAAAGTTCGTCGGGAAGAGAGGGCTTTATGATTTCAGTGCTCGCTTCTTCGATGATCTTTTCCAGTTCATCTTCAAATATAGCTTGGGGGTCTTGCGGGGATTGGTCTGACAAGGTGGTTTTCTCCGAATTAAAATCGCTCCAGTCTACCAAATAGGGGAGAAAAGAAGCAACTGAGAGCTCTTCCCCTAATTAATCAGATTCTCTATAATTGTCATCAAAAATGAGTAATATCCTTATTCTTGACACTTCTACAGAGCGCGGGGTCGTCGCTCTTGCGCAAGGGAGCGAACAGCTTTTTTTTGAAGAGCTTCCCGCGGGGCTGAAGAGCTCCCACTTTCTGATGACCACCCTACAGAATGTTTTTCAAAAATATCCTGTAGATCTCCAGGCGATTGGTGTCACGGTAGGCCCTGGTTCATTTACCGGCATTCGAGTGGCGGTGGCGGTCGCCAAGGGGCTGGCTCTAGCCCAATCCCTGCCTCTCATCGCTCTGAGCTCTCTAGCTGGCTTCATTTCGCCTCATGAGGGGAGATTTGCCTCGGTAATTGATGCTCGGATTGGAGGAGCTTATGTGCTGATCCAAGAGAGGGTGGGCGATGAGATCCGAGAACAGGGGTTGCCGGAGCTCTGTCCAAAAGAAGCCTTGCCAGAGAAGCTCAGGGGGTGCCACTCGGTCGTGGGCCCCTCCTTCCAGAAGCTCCCCATAGAGGGAGCTGTCGAAACCCACCCCGATGCAGCCCACCTGGCCAAAATCGCCGCCTATCGATATGCCAATGGCGACTTCTTTTCAGAGGGTGAGCTCGAGCTGGCCTACCTAAATAACCCCTCTTTCAGGGTTGATGGGTAATCAAGAGAGTGGTATAATCTTTTGGATTCAGGAAATTGACTTGAACAAAAATATTTATAAGGAATTTAAGAAATGCCAAGTGTAAAAGTACGTATTGGAGAATCTATTGATAAAGCGCTTCGGGCCTTGAAAAAGAAGCTTGATAAAGAAGGAGTCATGAAAACGGCGAAAGCACACCGCTACTACGACAAACCTTCTGTAAAATCGCGCGCAAAGTCCAAGGCTGCAGCAAAATATCGCAATAGATGAGCTTCCAATGAGCAATGTCATGGAATATTATGAAACACTCGGGGTAGATAAAGATGCCTCGCCAGAAGAGATCAAGAAAGCCTATCGCAAGATGGCTATTAAGTATCATCCTGATAAAAATCCAGATAATCCCGATTCGGAACAGCAATTCAAAGAGGTCTCTGAGGCTTACGAAGTCCTGAGCGATCCTCAGAAGAAACAGGTCTACGATCGCTATGGGGCTGAGGGAGTTCGTGCCGGCGCTGCTGGTGCGGGAGGTCAGGGATTTGGCTCTATGGAAGATGCCTTGCGCACCTTTATGGACGCTTTTGGCGGCGGCATGGGTGGTGGTGGCGGCGGTATCTTTGATTCTCTCTTTGGCGGCGGCAGAGCGGCTGGAGGAGCGTATGCTCAACAAGGCACGAGCAAAAAGGCATCCATTCATATCTCATTCGAAGATGCTGCTAAAGGTGTAGAGAAAGAGCTGGCGATTACCCGTTATGGCGTTTGCGGTACGTGCAATGGACGGGGCGCTGCTAGTGCGAATGGTGTGAAACAGTGTCCTCAGTGTGGCGGCGCCGGACAGGTCTTTCAAAGTAGGGGATTTTTCAGTATGTCGACCACCTGCCCTAAGTGTGGTGGTGAGGGACGTGTGGTTACCGATCCGTGCAAAACGTGTCGAGGTCGAGGACGTACCAAAGAGAAAGATCGCGTGAAAGTGCATATCCCCGCAGGTGTCGACACCGGTATGCGGCTCAAAATGAGCGGCTATGGTGATGCCGGCGAAGGGGGCGGCCCTCCAGGAGATCTTTATGTCTTTATCACTGTCGGAAGCCACTCGGTTTTTGAGCGAGAGGGCGATAATATCCTTCTTGACCTTCCGATAGGCTTTGCAGAAGCGGCTCTTGGCATCAAAAAGGAGATTCCTACACTCACAGGTAGTTGTCGCCTTACTATCCATGAGGGTAGTCAAAGTGGGAAGGTCTTCCGTGTGCGTGGAGAAGGTTTTCCCAATGTCCATGGACGTGGAAAAGGTGATCTACTCATACGAATTATAGTTGAAACTCCCTCTCATTTGACCGATATGCAGAAAAAGATGCTCGATGACTTTGGCAAGACAGAAGGCATAGACAACTTGCCCCGGAAAAAGAGTTTTATGGAGAAGATCAAATCGATCTTTCCAGGAAAAGGAGGTTAAGCGTAAGTGGGTGACGCCAAACTCAGTACGGAGAAAGCTCTTAAAGTTTATAAGTTGATGGTTCTCTCTCGTTTGACAGACGAGAAGATGGCCAAGTTGGCCAAGCAGAACAAAGGAGGCACTTTTCAGCTTTCCTCTGCTGGCCATGAGCTGGTTGGTGTTGTGATGGGTCAGAGCCTAATACCCGGAAAAGATTGGTCCTTTCCTTATTATCGTGATCAGGGTTTTGCTTTGAGTATAGGCTCCGATTTGGTCGAACTTTTCGGCGCTTTTCTCGGCCGCGCTACCAAAAACCACTCCAGCGGGCGGATGATGCCCTACCACTACTCCCACAAAGAGCTGCGAATTTTCTGCCAGTCCAGCGTTGTCGGTTCTCAATTTATTCAAGCAGCTGGTAAGGGACTCGGCATCAAAAATCTCAAAAAAGACGAAGTGGTCTACGTCTCTGCTGGTGATGGAGCGACCTCTCAGGGCGATTTTCACGAAGCACTCAACTTTGCCTCGATCCATAAATTACCAGTGATCTTTGTGATCCAAAACAACGGATGGGCGATCTCCGTCCCTGCTGAAGAGCAGAGTGCGGGCGGCTCGCTTGTACCTGTTTGCAAGGGTTATGAGGGTCTAGAAGTCCACGATGTAGATGGTACAGATTATGAAGAGTTGAGCGCTGCAGTGGAGAAAGCAGTGGATCGAGGCCGCAGCCAGAAAGGCCCCTCTGTGATTATGGCCCATGTCCCTCGGCTGGCCCCTCACAGCAATAGTGACGATCCCAAGAAGTACCAAACAGCCGAGATCATCGAGGCAGAGCAAAAACGCGATCCTATTCCTCGTTTTGAAAAGTGGCTGATCGCAGAAGGTCACGCTACTGCTGAGCAGATTGAAGCGCTGCGCTCTGCTGCTCATGAAGAAGTAGAAAAGGCCGCAGCTGAGGCTGAAAAACTCCCTTTCCCAGAAAAGGGGAGCAGCAGCCAGCACCTCTTTAAACCCTATGATCCACCCACTCCGCTCCTTTCAGAAACCAGCCCAACACCTGAAGCAGAAAAGATAGTGATCGCTGAGGCGCTCAACCAAGCTCTTGCTGAAGAGATGGAACTCGATCCCCATGTCGTCGTTTTTGGGCAAGATGTGGCTAATGGAAAAGGCGGCGTCTTTGGTATCACTCGCGCTCTGACCGAAAAGTTTGGCAAATCTCGCTGCTTTAATTCTCCGCTAGCCGAATCAACCATCGTCGGCGTGGCGATAGGACTTGTAGCTGACGGCATGCACAAAGCAGTCGCTGAGATTCAGTTTTCTGATTACATCTGGACTGGAATCAACCAGCTTTTCAATGAAGCGGCCAGTATCCACTACCGTTCTGCTGGAGTTTGGGATGTGCCCATAGTGATCCGAACTACTTGTGGCGGATATATTCAGGGCGGTCCTTACCATTCCCAGAGTGTTGAAGGGTTTTTAACCCACTGCCCTGGACTCAAAGTGGTGATTCCAAGCAACGCTGCCGACGCCAAAGGACTGCTCAAAACAGCCATTCGAGATCCCAACCCTGTGGTCTTCCTAGAACACAAAGCCCTCTACCGTCAGCAGAAGTTCTGCGCCCGTCCAGAGCCTTCCAAAGAGACTCTGATTCCCTTTGGTCAAGCTTCGATTGTTCGTGAGGGGAGTGATCTCACCATCGTCTGTTGGGGAATGATGGTTGTCAAAGCGTGGGAGGTTTCCGAAAAACTGGCAGCTGAAGGGATTTCTGTTGAGATTATTGATCTTCGAACCCTGGTTCCTCTCGACATGGCTACCATTATCACATCAGTGCAAAAAACTGGAAAGGTGCTCATTGCTCACGAAGCGCCTCGCAACTGCGGTTTTGGGGCAGAACTCGCCGCACGCATCGCTGAAGAGGCGTTTGAATCCTTAGATGGCCCTATCCACCGTGTCTGTGGACAGGATACACCGGTTCCCTATAGCAAACCTATGGAAGATGAAGTGCTACCCCAATCTCAGGATCTTCTCAATGCCATCCATCACTTAATCAAATACTGATGAACTTCCATTACCAAAATCCCAAAAGACTCTTCCACGGCATACTCTTTGATGTTCTCTCCGTCGAAGCCGAACATCCCAAGGGTGGCAAAATGCGCCGAGAGCTTGTGGACCATCCTGGCGCTGTTGTTATTCTTCCATTTCTTAATAAGGAAGAGATTCTCCTGATTCGAAACAAGCGCGACATTGTGCAGCGGACTCTCTGGGAGCTTCCTGCTGGGAAGCTGGAAAAAGATGAGAAGCCTGAGGATTGTGCTGCCAGAGAGCTGCAGGAAGAGACTGGCTATCAAGGGGTCAAATTTACCCCTCTTCTCAACTTCTTCACCACTCCGGGCTTTAGCAATGAGCTGATTTACGGCTATGTGGCTGAGGATTTGACCCATGTCGGGCAGAATCTCGACGAGAGCGAAGAGATCGCTGTGGAGCCTACCAAATTCTCCGATGCCCTTCAGATGATCAAAGAGGGAACGATCTGTGACGCCAAAACCATCTGTGCCCTCCTGCACTTCAATACGTTTTAGGCAGCTTTACGATAGCGCTTTCTTTTTAGTAGTGAAGTAATCGTCTTTTTGGGTTTGCGAAGATTCCATAGATCCAGAGCCATCTGAGCAGTTAACCAGAAATCAGGAGAAGTTTCCAAAGCTTCGGCTAACTTGGTGGCCATTTCAGGAGTAATGCCAGCTCTTTCATTGACAATCCGATTGATTACTTTGTAATCACAACCGATATGATCTGCAAGAGCCTTTTGGGTAATACCTAATGGCACGAGAAATTCTTCTAAAAGAATCTCGCCGGGAGAGGTAGGCTTTCTTTTATAACGCAACATGGCTTCTCCTAGTGATAGTCAACAATATCTACATTGTAAGGTTGGTTATCCCATTTAAAAATAATGCGCCATTGATCATTGATGCGGATACTGTAATACCCTTTCAAATTTCCCTTCAAGCTTTCCAAGCAGTTGTTTGGAGGGGCTCGAAGATCTTTAAGATCTCTGGCATAATTGAGCATATCGAGCTTTCTCTTAGGGCCCGTACAGAAATAATTTACCCATTTTTGCTAACACACCATCTTCATCTGCTTTGTTGCAAATTCTTGCAAACTAATAAGTTTACCTGCGAATTTGCGCCGCGCATCTGAAGCGCTGAGTTATCAG
>JAAKFT010000029.1 GCA_011064935.1 Chlamydiota bacterium
CATTAAAAAAGAGCGAGCGCACTTCTACGGTGGTTCCAGGCCTTCGAGAGACCGCGCAGGTTTTTTCCATCTGGCTCCCACGCAGAAAGAGAGCCGTCCCCTCGCTCCCACTCTTCAACGCGCTCGAGATCACCATCTTCGATACCGAAGCTATCGAGGGAAGTGCTTCTCCTCGAAATCCCAAAGTCGGCAAAGAGAAGAGATCTTCGCTCTTTGTCATTTTGGAGGTCGCATGGCGTTCTACTGAAAGCAGCAGATCATCGCTCTCCATGCCACATCCATCATCGCTGACACGAATAAGCGCTCTTCCGCCGCCCTGAGTCTCAACAGTAATCTCCGTCGCTCCGGCATCGATCGCATTATCCACCAGTTCTTTTACGATAGAAGCAGAGGATTCTATCACTTCTCCTGCTGCAATTTGATTGATTGTCAAATCTGAAAGAAGATGAATTTTCCCTGGCATGATAAAAGAATTTAGTTACTATGAAAAGAATGAATCATAAGCAATAGGAGTCTCTCATGCAAGCTCAGGTTTCCGGCCCAACCCCAGAACCACCACCACCCTCTGGCCCTTCTCCCTCAGATAGCTCAAAAGCCGCGCAGTCACAATCTGCCGGTGCCGCCGCTTCCTCGATTGCATCGATGATCTACCGCATGGTTTTGATTGAATTTCTGGGCAAGTGGAATGCCCAACTTGCCGCTGCTGCCACCAATGCAAACTTTTTGTCTGGATCGGTGAGTTTTTACAATGAGATCATCAAGGATCTTGCAGACTTCAATCTAGCTGATAGTAACCTAAACTTTGGCTCCATGTTTCCGAAAACGTCCAGTGGAGAATATACAGGATCCGCTGCTGATGCCTCCAAGAAACGTGATGATGAGGTCTCCTGGGCTCAAAAACAGAAAGACCAGATAGCTAAAGATAAGACCAAGATAGCTGAGGAGCAAAAAAAACTAAAGAAGGAGTATGATAAGCACGACGGCACAATCACTAAACAGCAGTATGATAAATTAAACGGCCAACTGAACGATCTGAATACGTCGCTCGACAAGGCTTCTGCTGATCTGAGCACCCTGATCAATGATCTTAATGCATTAAAGTTCACAGATGACCCGAAAAACAAAGGGCAGTTTACAGTCAGCGGAGGCAGCATGGACGCTGTAGCAGCAGCTGAAAAAAAAGCCACTGGTGACCTCACTGGAATCTACAACACCATCACCAATGATCAGACTGACTACACAACTGCTAGCACCAACGCCCAGATGAAGATGCAGCTTCTCTTATCCCAGTCCGGTCAAATCATGTCGGCGCTCTCCACTATTATGAGTTTGCTTATGCAAGCAGAGAGCGTGGTTACCCAGAATATTAAAGGCTAAGAGAGACCCTCTTAACCCCTTCTTTACATTTTCCTTTCTCCAACAACCTTATTACTCTTTGTATTAAGAAACCTTAAAAACATCAATATAATCTTAATTTTTTAGTTGATTAGTAATCAAATATTTGCTATAATGATTACAGCTTTTGATGTACCCAAGGTGTATACATGTTTGATAGTAATATTTTAGCTAAAATAGACCCCACTAACCATGAGGAGGTCTCCCGAGCGGCCGAAATGGCCCTCCTGGAGATAGAAGTAGAGGGCAGAACCCTCCGCGAGACCCTAGGATTAACCGACGGCCTCCTGGAGGAGATCTACTCCCTAGCTTACGGTTACTATAATCAGGGGAAATATAAGGAATCATTAACGCTCTTCAACATCCTTGTAGGGACTGATCTCGGAACCTACAAATATGTGCTTGGCCTCGCAGCCACTTACCATCAGATGAAGGATTATGATAGGGCGATTGTGTGCTTCTTTTTAGCTCTCAATACGGAACCGAATAACCCCATCCCAGCCTTCTATATCGCTGATAGCTTTATGAAGATAGATGCCCCCGAGCAGGCGCTCTACTTCCTCGACCACGTGATTAAGATGGAAGGAACAGAACATGAGAGCTTAAAAGAAAAATGTAAATTATTAAAAAAGTCCCTCGAAGAAAGGGAATAATATTTAACAATAGGTGTATTTAATATGAGTAATACAGACGTAAATAGTTCAACCTCGGCGCTTTCATCGCTGAATTTGGATATGCTCATGCGGATGCTGCAAGAAGAGGCGCCTAAATCTCGCTCTTCAACTTCTCCATCCGTTGACACCATCAGCAAGGGAGCAAAGAAGGCCGAAACGGTCGTTTCCTTGGCGACTGAAGGGGTCGAGCTACCTCCAGCAAAGCCGACAAAAGATCCTGATGCCCAGTCACAGTTAGCACAGCTGGCTAAAGATTTTGCCAAATTCTATACCATGATGGCTAAATCAGCGCAGCTGCAAACTCAAGGACTTTCAGATGAGATCAAGTATGTACAGGAGAGTAGCACATATTCCATGGCTGCGGCACAAAACGCTATTAAGCAACAAGAGACCTTTCTTAAAGAACAGACAGCCGCTCAAGCCAAAGAAACTAAGATGCAGAAGAGAGAATCTACACTTAATACGATCAAATGGGTCGTTATAGGTGTTGTGATTGGCCTGAGTGTGATCGCCGCTATCTTGACCGCCGGAGCTTCATTGGCCGCTGCTCCAGAGGAGATAGAGATGGTAGCTATGGTGTCCGAGGGCGCTTTGGAAGCTACCGGAGATGGAGTCTCGGTCGCGATGGAGGAAGTCGGTAGTAGTGTAGCTGAAGAAGGTGCTACTAGTGCAGCCACAACAGGAATGGATGGTGTCGCAAATGCCAGCGAATCAACTATACAAAAAGGCGCGCAGGCGCTTCAAGGTAAATTGGTTAAGTCGCTTACGTCAATGGCTGTCACAGGCACGCAGGTCTCCGCACAAAGTTATCAAGCCGCTGCAAAGTTCACTAAAGCTAAGTACGATACCCAGCTGGCAGGTGCAGAACAAGAGGTCGGAGCAGCTACCGGTGAATTTAAGCTGGCCGGTTCCTTCAACCAGTTTTGGCAGAATCAGCTCGGACGTTCCACGGAGACTCTCACCAACATCTCAAAAACGATGAGTGAAATCCCCGCAACGTTTGGTCAGATCTTACAGACGCTGAAACAAGCAACTGTTACTGCTAACCAAAGAGTTTAAAGTTAGGAAAAATAAAAATAATAGGTAAAAAATAATGAGTAGTCCAAATAATATAAGTTTAGATCAAACCCAAGAATTGGTTTCGCTGTTGCAAAGCCAATCGGTACTTAAACAAGAGTTAAGTAAAAGGGTGTATGATAATAAGATCGTGGATACTATCTCTGCAGCCAAGACTGGCGGCTCTGTACCTCCCGTCGCAAAAGCAGGCGAAAAGGTCCCTCCATTACCCCTTCCTTCTAAATCGCAATCAGGCGATGGACTCGATGATCCAGGCAATCTCTCCCTCGTCGCTATCCTAGGAAGGATGCTTGTTCTGCTAGCGCAGAGTAACTCCACCTTCTACAGCATTGAGTGGAAAGAGGGAACACAGATGATGCAGTTGAGCCTTCAGATGGCTCCGGTACTAAAAGATGCTACCATCCAATCAGCTAAGCTTCAGAGTGAGCAAATGTTGCAGGAGGCTGGGAAGGAGAAAACTCAGGGTTGGTTTGCTGTCGTTGGTGCCGTTGCGACCCTGGGAGCAGGTGTCGTTGGTCTAAATGCTGCTTCTGAAGGAAGCGGTAGTGGTGCGGTAACAGGTACGGACGTAAATGCAGCCGGTGCAGCCGGTGCAGCCGGTGCTGCCAGCGCAGAAAGCGCACTAGGAGAAGGGCTTAGAACAACAGCTTCTGGAGAGACTAGTGCATTGGCTAGCGCCGCAGGTGGAGCAGCCAAAACCACCTTCCTCAATTTAGCGAAATTCCTTCAGAAGGCTATGGATGCTGCTATGTTCGGAAACATTATTCAAACGATAGGAAACGTGCCTGCTGGTGGCTTTGATAGTAGAAGTGCTGCTTTGCGAGCCAAGCAGGGTGAGCAAGACGCGATTGTCAAACTGGGTGACATGTTGAGTCAGTACTACAACCAAGGGTTCAACCGGACCTCTGAGATGACTCAATCGGCCAACCAGAACTTTAACAGTAACGTGCAGACTTTCGAGAGTATTATCGCTAACGTCCTGTCTGGTGTTCAGAAGTTGTACCAAGGCTAATCGACAAAGAGTTCGATCTATTAACCTCCATTCTTCGGGATGGAGGTTTTTTTATTCTCTGGAATATCTACAATAGAAACCGCAGATCAACGCAGATGGGCGCAGATGGATATAGATAAAGGGTTAAAAAAGGTGGTTTTTGAGGTGTTTGAGGGGAAGGTGGTTCATGGGGTCTTTGCGCGCCATGGAGGAATGAGCGAGAAACCCTATGACTCTCTCAACTTCAGTGTGACTGTGGGAGATAGCCAAGAGTGTGTGGACACCAATACCGAGCGAGCTCTGAAAAGCCTCCAGCTCTCTCGCTTTCAAAGAGCTTACCAAGTCCATGGCCCTGTCGTGAGAGAGGTGGTCTCACAGATCGAGCCACCAAAGTGCGATGGGCTGATGACCAATCAAAAAGGTCTCGGTCTTCTAATCACCCATGCCGACTGCCAGGCGGCCATTTTCTATGATCCAATCCATAAGGCCCTTGCTGTTGTCCACAGTGGCTGGCGAGGCAGTGTAGCCAATATCTACCAGGAGACTGTGAGGGCGATGGGCGAGAGGTATGGCTCACAGCCTGAGGAGCTTCTCGTGGGGATATCGCCCAGCCTAGGCCCCGAGGCAGCTGAATTTAAGAACTATAAAGAGGAGCTACCCCGCTCATTTTGGGAGTTTCAGGTCAAACCCAACTATTTCAACTTCTGGGAGATCAGTCGCTGGCAGCTGCTCTCAGCCGGCCTTCTTCCCCACCATATCGAAATAGCGAGGATCTGCACCTACACCACTCCAGAGGATTGGTTCTCCTACAGACGGGCTCCTCTCTCCGGCAGACACGCTACGATTGCTGCTCTTCAGTAATCTTTCCTACCAAAAAATGACATTTTTGACACTTATTCCTACGAAAAAATGACAAATTTGACACTTTCCGGTAGGAATAAGTGACAATTTTGTCAAAAAATGGTACGATAATCCTTATGAAACGACTAATAATGGACCAGCTCTCGCGATGGAAGGGGGGAAAACACCGCAAGCCTCTGCTCCTGCTAGGGGTAAGGCAGGTAGGCAAAACCTATATTTTGAAGGAATTTGCCGCCTCCCATTTCCCGAGTTACCACTACGTCAATTTCGAAAAAGAGCCCGGGCTAAACAGGCTATTTAAGCCCGATCTGAACCCCAAAAGAATCATTGATGAGCTGAGCTTCCATCTTGGTCAACCAATCAATATCGCTGAAGACCTGGTCATCTTTGATGAGATACAGGCCTGTCCGAAAGCTTTGACAAGCCTAAAATACTTTCAAGAAGATCTACCCAAGCTGCGTATCTGTGGAGCAGGCTCTCTTCTGGGCATTCATTTAGCCCCCACCTCTTTTCCTGTAGGCAAAGTCTCCATGTTGACGCTCTGCCCCATGTCCTTTGAGGAATTTCTAATGGCCGATGAGGATAATAAGTCTGTAGAAATTCTGCGTAAATTGACTCTCTCGGGAACTATACCCGAAATCATTCATGAGCATTTGTGGAATCAGATGAAACGCTATTTTGTTGTGGGAGGGATGCCAGAAGCCGTCTCTACCTACTGCGAAAATAAAGATAATTTATTTGTGGCCTTTTCATTGGTTCGAGAGAAGCAAGATCATCTAATTACCGCCTATTACGCCGATATGGCCAAACATTCTGGCAAAATCAATGCCATGCACATTGATAGAGTATTTAGGTCAGTCCCAACCCAATTAGAAAAAGAGCAGGATGGTTCTGCTGGAAAATTTAGATTTAAAGGAGTGATTCCTGGAGTCAGCCATTACCAGCGACTCGCTAGCGCTATTGATTGGTTAGTAGCGGCCGGTTTAGTCATCAAAGTCAACATTGTTAATTCTGGAAATTTACCCTTCAAAGCTCACTCAAAGGAGAATATTTTTAAACTCCTTCTTTTTGACATTGGTATTTTAGGCGCTATGTGTCACCTATCGCCCAAAGTGATCTTGGACTACAATTATGGATCTTATAAAGGCTATTTTGTTGAAAATTTCGTGGCTCAAGCCTTTTATTGTTCTGGGCCACAGGAACTGTTTTGTTGGAATGAAAAAACAGCCGAAGTGGAATTTTTGAGAGAAATTGAAGGTCAGATTATTCCCATTGAAGTGAAGTCAGGCAGTACAACAAAAACAAAAAGTTTAAAGGTTTTTTCGGAAAAATACCATCCTATCTACCGGGTCATTCTTAGCGGTAAATCCTTTCATATTGATGAAAAAAACGGGCTGCATTTTTATCCTTTATATCTCGCAGATCGCTTTCCATTAGTATTAGAGGATGTCTAGGAACTACGATTGCTGCTCTTCGATAGGTAGATCAATAGATTTTTTCTTGACGATGTAGCCGAGGCGGAGCTCTTCTGAATAAACCAGCCAGAGTCCCAGCGAGATGATGGAAAGGGCCAAGAAAAAGCTCTTGGGAACTGTCTCCCCAAGAATCAGCCACCCAAAGAAGGCAGCAAAGAGTGGGGTTGTAAGCCCTGCAAATGAGAGAAAAGTGGCAGTGTATTTCTTGAGAAGCCATCCATAAAGATTATAGCAGATCAGGTTAGAGACAATGATAATCAAAAACACGCCCTGGAAAAAACCAAGATAGTTCGAAACGGGGGTCGGATTCCAGGTATCGGAGATGCCTGAATGGACCAAAGCAAAGAGCCCCCCGACAACCATCGAAGTGCCGTTGGCCATGATTGGAGACATACCGTCGTCTTTGCCGAGCTTGCGCAGCAAGACCCACCCATAGACGGAGGTGATGGTAGCGATAATCAAAGCTATCTCAGCCCAGGAGAGAAAGCTCAGTCCTCCGAGCAACTCTTCAGACCCAGACTGACTGAGGAGAATGGGAAAAAAGCCGACAAATCCAATGAAGAGGCCCAGAAATTTTCGAGAGGTGATCTTCTCTTTAAACTGAAAATAGGAAAAGAGAGCCGCAAGAAAGGGGGAGAGGCTGTAGATAAAACAGGCTTTGGCAGCTGTGAGATACTGCAATCCCCAAAATTCACAGGCATTGGTGAGATAGACACTGCTGAGAGAGAGTAAAAAGAGGGGGAAGAGATGGTGCTTTTTAATACGAAAATCTTGGCGACGGACAAAGAAGAGAAAAGCTAGAATAATCAAGCCGCCGACGAACATCCGAAAGCCGGTCAAAAAGAGGGGGGGGCTAGTCTGCAGGGTAACTTTTCCGAGGGAAAAAGAGGTGGACCAGATGAAAAAAGTTAGAAAAACAAAGACAATGTTCATAGAAATCTTTATAATTTAAAATCTCAATCATACCCCACTCGCCGTTTATGCACAAATTTCTATTAGTTATTCTTCTCCACTCCTCTCTCTTCGCCTGGTGGGATGCGGGTCATATGGTGGTGGCCCAAATTGCCTATGAACGGCTAGACCCTAAAGTAAAAACTAAAGTTGATAGATATGTTGGGGCTATGGGGCCGGTCTTTTCTAATTCAGCTTCTTTTGTGACAGCGGCCTGTTGGGCCGATGATATCAGCAGCCTGGGCCTTAAGGCATTTGCGTCGTGGCATGGATCATCCATGCCTTACGACCCGGAAGGGATTCTTTCGCCATATAAGCTCAATAAGCTCAAAAACGAGGTGCGAGGAAAAGATCTTACCTATGCTCTCGAGCAGTGTGTGAAAACGTTGACCCATCCTCGGACCAACTCTTGGGCTAAGGGACTGATGCTCCGTTTTATGATCCACTTTGTCGGGGATATCCATCAACCTCTCCACTGCACGACGCTCTACAACTCCCACTTCCCAGATGGAGATCGTGCGGGCACCCGTTTTAGAATAGCTGGGGGCACCACTCTGCATAACTATTGGGACTCCATTTGTGGCCTGGGAACGTGGCGGCTGCGTCGCCCGCTAGATGACGATGGAATCCGTTATATCAACGATCTTGCCGAGCAGGCAACCTCGCTCTATCCCGAGGACTCGTTTCCTGAGCTCGAAGAGGATGCCAATTTTACAAAATGGAGAGACGAGAGTTTTGAGCTCGCGGTGGCTTATGCTTACCCCGGCATCCAACCTGGAAAAGGTCTCTCACCAAAATACAGGGCAACAGCAGAGCAGATCGCGTTGCAGCAGATTGCTCTCGCTGGCTATCGATTAGCCCGCGTGCTTAATAGTTCGCTTTCTCCTTTGGGTATCCGTTCAGGGGGTTTACCCGCCTCCTTGTCTCGCCCTGCCGGCCATCTCCAAAACTTTGCTCCTCTTCAATAGCGTTTCGGCTATTGACTCGTCGCAAATTTCCTGATCTGTCACAGCAGGACGATCCCCTAAGACGGGATACCCCCTGAATGAATACCTTTGAGGCGACCGTAGATGTCTTCATAACGGACGATGTCATCTTCCCCGAGATACTCTCCAACTTGCACTTCGATCATTTCGAGAGGAACTTTGCCCGGATTTTCGACTTTGTGGACGGAGGATTTTGGGACAAAGATACTTTCGCCTTCATGGACGATCTTCTCCTCTTCGCCAAGTGTCACTTTTGCCGTTCCTGAGACCACCACCCAGTGTTCGCTGCGATGGTAGTGGAGCTGAAGACTCAGCTTCTGAAGTGGCTTGATGTGGAGCCGCTTGATCTTGTAACGCTCTCCTTCTTCCAGGACGGTGTAAGATCCCCACGGTCTATGAGCAGTCAAATGCTCATCGACCTCTTTTCTCTTCCGTTTTTTGAGCTCTTCAACAACCTGCTTGACCTTCTCAGAGTCGCCCTTTTTAGCCAACAAGACCACATCGTCACTCTCAACCACGAGCACATCTTTCATCCCGATGGTTGCTATCATTCTCTTCCCCGCCAAGATCAAAGAGTCGGTCGTTTCATAAGCCACCACTTCGCCTAGTATAGCATTGCGATTCTCATCTTGGTCAAGATGGTGGTAGACACTCTCCCATGAGCCAATATCTGACCAGGAGAGATCGAGAGGCACCATCGCAGCCTCTTGGGTCTTCTCCATCACGGCGTAGTCGATCGAAATGGTAGGTAGAGAGGGATATTCTTCTAGCAGCTCTTGATAGCTCTCTTTTACCAGAGCTGAGCAGTGGCGAGCGAACTGTTCCAGGATGGCGCCCAGCGTAAAAGCAAAGATCCCGCTGTTCCAGAAGTAGTCGCCCTCTTCGAGATAGCGTTTTGCGGTTTCTAGGTCGGGTTTCTCAACAAATTTCTCGACCCTACTGCCGCTGGCCTTGATATAGCCATAACCTGTTTCTGGCTTTGTGGGTTTGACGCCAAAAGTGACGATCGCGCCCTCTCTGGCTAGCCGCTCTCCACTTTGCATCGCCGCCCAAAACTTTTCGACTGGGGAGATAAAGTGGTCAGCCGGCGAGATGAGGCAGACCTCGTCATCACCACACCCTCTCTCTTTGAGAAAGAGCGAGGTAAGAGCAATGGCCGGGGCTGTATTTTTGCGTGCCGGCTCCACAATGATATTCTCTTTGGGGAGCGGAGCGGCCTGCTTGACCACTTCGTGGTAGAGCTCCTCGCCCGTGATGATATAAATATCCTCCGCAGCCACTGCTCCTAGATATCTTCTCACGGTCTGTTGTAGAAAACTCTCCTCTCCGCCCAATTTCAGAAACTGCTTGGGATAGAGCGTTCGTGACATCGGCCATAGTCTAGTTCCACTTCCACCTGCTAGAATCACTATCTTCATGTATTCACTAACTCCAAAAATGCCTCTTTCACTTGTTCGACGCTGATCGCCTGCATACAGCGATTGACCGAGCATTTTGACTCAAACCCGAGGTAAATGCAAGGCCGACAGTTCAACTTGGGAGTGATAGCCACCACTTTTTCACCAATACCACCCCAACGGTCAGGAGAGGTGGGGCCATGGAGAGCGATGAGAGGGGCGCCGATCACGGCGGCGAGGTGCATGATGCCGGTATCCACGCTGATCACACAAGATGACGATTTGAGAAGCTCTGCAACCTCACGCAGCGAGAGCTCTCCAGCGACATTCTGTACGCCAGGCAGAGGTGGTAACCGCTCCCGATCACCCTTTCCACCCGTGAGCACTACCTCATAACCCTCGCTAGCCAAGAACACTACGAGTTCGGACCACTTTTTTTCTGGCCACATCTTGAGAGCTGCCCGCGATCCACCAGGAAAGAGATGACAGACTACCCGTTTTTTTGGTTCTGAAACCTCGACGGAGATCTTCGGTTGATGGTGGGAGTGGATGTCCAGGGGCTTAAGCAGATTTCGACAGTTCTCGAGTGCATGAACATCACTCTTATGCTCCACCGAGCGGTCATACAGAAAGTGGCGTCCCTGCCGAGCCGTTTTAAATCCTATTGTATAGGCGGCGCGAGAGAAAAACCCAAAAAGCGCGCTGATGCGGGGCCAGGGATCAAAGTCGAGCCAGAGATCAAAACGATGGTGTCGAATGAGCTGCAAGGCTCGCCAGGGAGAGACCATTGGCAGCGAGACCACCTCAATGCCGGGGATCATCTCCGCCATTTCACGGTTTGAGGTCCCTGTAAAAAAGATGATCTTAGCCTCTGGAAAGGCTTGTTGTAAATCCAGGACAATGGCCGATAGTAGGGCTGTGTCACCGATGCCCGCCGATTTTAATAGAGCGATCGAAGAGATTTTTTGGGAGAGCGAACATTTTCTTTTAAAAAACCGAAAGAGAGCCACGAGCAGAATGCCGAGGTAGCGATCCAGAAAACGAAGGGTTTTATTGTCCCGTTCTTTCACTCATTTACCAAAGCTTGGAACATTTCCAAATATCCTTGGACGCACTTTTCAATGGGAAATTTTTTCACGCGCGCCATTCCTTTTTCAATCAGCTCTTCTCTTCGTTTATCGTCACTCAACACCCTCACAATCCCATCCGCAATGGAGTTCACATCGTAGGGATCCACGTATTCCACCGCATCTGAGCAAACCTCTGGAATGCTCGCCGCATTTGAAGCGACAACCGGGCAGCCACAGGCCATCGCTTCCAGTGGTGGGGCCCCAAAACCTTCATAGAGCGAGGGAAACAGAAAAACTTTGGCTGAAGAATAGAGCGGGGGAAGTTCTCTGTCAGAAAGATAACCGGTAAAACGGACTCTCTCTTTCAAAGCTTGATTCTTTTCCAGCAGAGCAAAAATACGCTTATCTTGGGTCAAAAAGCCCTCCCTTTCGCCTACAATGACAAGCTCTTCTTTTGGGTTCGCCCTTTCGTAAGCAAGGAGAAGTCGGTAGAGATTTTTGTGGGGCTTGATATTTCCTACCACCAAAAGATAGCCCTTCGCTGACTGCTCCTCGCGCTGAAACATTTGACTCACCCCATTAAGTATAACAGCTAAACGAGCTCGTTTCACTCGGCAGAATCTCTGGATCTCACCTCTAGAAAATTCAGTGATGGTGATCACCTGGTCAGAGAGACGAAGAGCACTGTTGTAGAAGAGCCTGGAGTAAAGTTTCTGAGGTAGGGAGAGCTCAGAAAAGTGGGCGAGATGATAGACATCATGGATAGTAGTAACTCTCTTTTTGGCACGAATGGGAAGAAGAGGGATATTGAAATGGGGGGCGTAGAAGAGGTCGCATGAGGGGATTTTTCGGGGAAGTTCAAGCTGCTCCTTGAGAGAGTATATTGGGCTCGTCATGAGAATCAGGCGGTCGCTGTAAGATCGAAGCTCCTCACAGTCTTTCTCATAACAAAGGAGCGAAAGAGAGAAGTTTTCAGAAAAAGAGGGGAGAAGATTTTTTAGAAGTCGACCGATACCTGCCGAGCCAAGCAGCCGCGCATCAACACAGAGAGAGCTCATCGGCTTCCTTGCGTGCAAGAGCGAGATCGGCGTCGACCATCTTGTTGACCAGCTCTTCAAAAGAGCACTTTGGCTTCCACCCCAGTTTTTGGAAAGCTTTGGTGGGATCACCAAGCAGGGTCTCTACCTCTGCGGGACGGAAAAAACGGGGATCGACCGCCACAACAGTTCTTCCTTGCTCGTCCACTGCCCGCTCACCAACTCCTTTGCCTTCCCATTTCAAGTTCATCCCCAGCCGAGCCGCTGTCAGGTTGACAAACTCTCGAACCGAGTGTTGCTTGCCGGTGGCGATGACAAAATCTTCTGGCGTCTCCTGCTGCAAAATCAGCCACTGCATCTCCACAAAATCACGCGTATAACCCCAATCCCGCTTGGAATCGAGATTGCCGAGATAGAGACATTTCTCCAGCCCCACTGAGATGCGTGTCAAACTGCGGGTGATTTTCCGCGTGACAAAAGACTCCCCGCGCATAGGAGACTCGTGGTTAAAGAGAATGCCATTGCAGGCAAATAGCCCGTAAGATTCGCGATAATTGATCGTCATCCAGTAGGCATAGAGCTTGGAGACCGCGTAGGGGGAGCGAGGATAGAAGGGAGTGGTCTCTTTTTGGGGCATCTCCTGGACAAGCCCGTAGAGCTCTGAGGTGGAAGCCTGATAAAAGCGGCTCTGCTTCTCAAAACCTAGAATGCGGATTGCCTCCAAAAGACGCAGAGCGCCAAGACCGTTGACATTGGCGGCATATTCTGGACTTTCGAAGGAGACACCCACGTCACTCTGAGCTGCCAGATTGTAGATCTCATCAGGCTCACACCTTTTGATCACCTGAAAGAGACTCCCAGAATCGGTCAGATCGCCGTGGTGCAAAACCAGCTCCTCAGCTGTATATTTCTGCAGAAGAGGCTCCAGCCGCCCGGTATTAGGCAGAGAGCTGCGACGGCGCAGGCCGTGGACCTGATACCCTTTCTGAATCAAAAACTCTGCGAGATAGGCTCCGTCTTGGCCAGTAATACCTGTTATCAAGGCTCTTTTTTTAGTCATGCGGCCTATTTTCCATCTTTCTCCTTTTCTTTTCAATCATCCTTCAGTAGACTTTCTCTGTTATGGCGACTATTACTATTAAATTAGCAGACCAAAAGTCGATAGAACTGGAAGCGGGGAGCACCGCAGAAGATCTAGCAAAGAAACTCAACCTCACAGCTCCAGATCAGGCGCTCGCTGCCTCTATCAACGGAATCAACTGTGACCTTTCCCAGCCACTCGCTGATGGAGATGAGGTAAAGCTGATCAATTTCTCAGACCCCGATGGGAAAGAGATTTTTTGGCACAGCTCTGCCCACATTCTTGCCCAGGCAGTCCTCCGTCTCTGGCCCAATGCCAAGCCGACCATCGGCCCACCTATTGAAAATGGGTTTTACTACGACTTTGCCGACCTCCATATCACCGAGGAAGATCTTCCCAAGATCGAAAAGGAGATGGAGGCGATTGTCAAAGCCAACTACAAGACCGAGAAAGAGACCCTCCCTAATAAAGAGGCCGGACTTAAGGCCTTTGAGAACAATAAATACAAAACCGAGATGATCGAAGAGTTTGGAAACGCTGTTTTGACCACCTATCGCCAAGGAGAGTTCTACGACCTCTGTCGCGGCCCTCATATCCCCTACCTCGGCAAAATCAAAGCGCTCAAAGTCCTCAAACTCTCAGGAGCCTATTGGAGAGGCGACCACAGACGCGAGATGCTCACCCGTGTCTACGCCATCACCTATCCCGACCGCAAGATGCTCAAACAGTATCTCTACTGCCTCGAAGAGGCCAAAAAGAGAGACCACAAAGTCTTGGGCCCCAAACTCGACCTCTTCTCACTCCATGAAGAGGCTGCCGGCATGCCCTTTATCCATCCTCACGGCATGATTGTCTGGAATGGACTGCTCGACTACTGGCGCAAATGCCATGAAAAAGCCGGATATGTCGAGATCAAAACCCCCATCATGATGAGCCGCGAACTTTGGGAACGATCTGGCC
>JAAKFT010000003.1 GCA_011064935.1 Chlamydiota bacterium
GGGGTCAAAGCCCTTTTCCAGGTAGATGCGTACATGGTTGAAGACGACGGTGATTCCAGACTCATTTTTATCGTTGAGTTCTACGAAATCTGAGCGAGCAAGGGTTTGGGGAAAAAGTTTGTCCTTCCAGTAGTAAAAGCAGTAAGCGCGGATTTTGTTTTCTCGGCACCATTGGGCGATGGATAAACTGCTTTGCTTTTGGGCTTGGATGATATCGATCCATTTCTGTTTTTCTTCTTGAGAAAAGGTTTTTGCCATAGATCCTCCTTGGATGAAAACTCGCAGGATGGTCCATTTGGGCAAATTCAAAAAGATGGGCAGTTTAGACGCTTACGTTCTGAGGCCCTATGAAGCCGGCAATATAGGAATGCCCTTGCTGAAATATTTCATTTGCCTTGCTCTCCAAAACGGGATCCAAAGTTGCGAAAAGCCTAGTATATAACTGCTTCACGCCAGGCCAAACTAATACCTCTCGATCCATTAACGACTGACTATCCGGTTCGTTATTGATCAGGACTGAAAGGTAGCTCAACAACCGACTTTGATCAGACACATCCTCAGTCTTGATATGTTCAGGATTGCCACAGTTCAACACGTTAATGAATTCTTCAAGGGTTTTCACTTGCGAATGGTCAATGTCGGATATACGCATTATTTTTCGTCTCCATTTTTGTGAAGGGTGAGGTGGACCCCATATTTTCCTCAAGCTGCTCCGGGTTTTGCACGATTCCTAGGGAAATAGAATGATCCCGCTATCCCTGTTGTTACCCAAAAATGTCGGTTTTTGAACCATGCCGACTTTTCTAATTATAGTACTGCTTATAGCCTATGTATGCAGCACAGTAAGTTAATATTTTATCTGTATTTATCTGCCCTATCTGCGTCCGTCTGCGGTTTCCTTGACGCATTTCAGGCAAAAATCTTGTTAACAAACAGGGGCAGTCTGTGTTATTCTCTCTGAATTTGTAACTGAGGCCAGGCCATTGTGAAGACGATTTTTTCCTGCTTTTTCTATCTCTCTATGCGATTGGGGCTTTTTCTGCGCTACAGAATCACGACCAAAGGGTTGGATGAGCTTAGAAAAGAGGTGTTTAAAAAACCCGGGGGGACCCTATTTCTCGCCAACCATCCAGCAGAAATTGATCCCTGCATCTTGCTCGTTCTTTTTTGGTACCCTTTTCGCCCTCATCCTGTGGCGATCGACTATCTCTTTCATATGAAATTTATTCGCTATTTTCTCGATTGGGTCGGGGCCCTTCCTATACCTAACTTTGAACAGTCCTCCAATAGCTACAAAAGAAAACAGATCGATGAAGTTTATGAGAATATCTTTGACCTGCTGCGAAAAAAAGAAAATCTGCTGATCTATCCTTCGGGTGCATTAAAGCGTGGAGCTTCGGAGGTGATTGGTGGCGCCTCGGGAGTGCATCAGATCTTGCAGTCTGCTCCCGACACCAATGTGGTCTTGATCCGGACGACGGGGCTTTGGGGGAGCAGTTTCTCCAGAGCATTGACGGGAAAGACACCCAAGATTGGAAAGACCTTCTTTGCTGCGTTTAAGATCATTCTGAAAAATCTGATCTTCTTCTCCCCCAGAAGGGAGGTAACAGTAGAGTGTGAACAGGCTTCGGACGATTTTCCGTGGAAGGGGAGTCGTCTGGAGTTAAATCAATATCTCGAGCAGTGGTTTAACCGCGATGGTCCTGAGCCGCTTAAACTGGTCTCTTATAGCTCTTGGAAAAAGGAGCTGCCCAAAGTTTACCAGAAGCCGGAAGCTGAAAAAGTGGCCTACGAGGCAATTCCTGAGTCAGTACGGAAAGCAGTTCTTGAGGAGATTGCTGAGGTGGCAGGTCTCACTCCAGATAAAATTCAACCTACACAAGATTTGGCTTTAGATCTTGGGCTCGATTCTCTCGATCAAGCGCAACTCTCTTTCTTTCTCAAAGAGAGCTATGGGGTAACCAATGTTCCTCAGACTGAATTGACGACGGTCGAGTGCGTGATGGCCTTTGCGGCTCATCTGAAGAAGGGTGAGGCCAATGATGAGGATGAGCTTGTAGAGGAAAGGGCGTGGAGTGAGGGCGAAGGGCGTCCCCACGTGCATCCTCCAGAGGGGAAGACGGTCATCGAAGCTTTTCTCAACTCCACATTCCGGATGGATGGCTATCTGGCCTGTGCAGATGCGATTTCTGGAGAGGTCTCCTACAAGAAATTGAGATTGGGAGCCATTCTGCTCGCTGACTCGATTAAGCAACTGCCGGGCGAGAGAATTGGGATTATGCTGCCCGCTTCGGTGGCTGTGAATGTGCTCATCTTTGCGACCATGCTCGCTGGAAAAGTGCCTGTGATGATCAATTGGACCCTGGGAGCGCGCAACCTCAAAGCGGTAGTAGATAAGTCAGGCATTCAGACGACGATTAGCTCTTGGAATTTTCTCAACAAACTAGAAAACGTTGAACTCAATGGAGTTGATGAGCAGATCGTTCTGATCGAAGATATTCGTAGAAAGCTGGGCTTAAGGCAAAAAATCAAGGCGATACGACTCGCTCGCAAGTCTCCTCAGGCTATTCTCAAAAAGTTTGGTCTTTCCAAGGTTGGCGAAGATGATCCTGCAGTGATTCTCTTTACCAGCGGGACCGAAAATTTGCCCAAAGGGGTGCAGCTTTCCAATCGCAACCTTCTTTATAATCAGCGGGGTGCTTATGAGTATGTCTCCCTGCGCGACAAAGATATACTTCTCGGTGTTCTTCCCCCCTTTCACTCCTTCGGCTTTTCGATTACATGCATTTTACCTATCCTCTCGGGATTACGTGTCGCTTTTCTGCCTAATCCGACTGATGGAAAAAGGATGGCGAAGGGGATTGACAAGTGGAAGGTGACAATGGTCTGCAGTGCGCCTACTTTTTTGAAGAACTTGATGCGTATTGCGACTCCCGATCAGTTCAAAACGGTCAGATTGGTCGTCGCGGGCGCCGAAAAGGCCCCTCAAGAGCTCTTTGATAAGGTTGCCGAACTCAATCCCAATAGTATTGTTATCGAAGGGTATGGGATCACCGAGTGCGCCCCAGTTTTGACGATCAACCCTCCCAACAAAAAACGTAAAGGGGTGGGGAAGGTGCTTCCCAACATCGAACTTATAGTCGTCCATCCTGAAACATTTGAACCAGTTCCTCTAGGTAAAGACGGGTTGATTTTAGCTCGGGGCCCTAACATCTTCCATGGCTACCTCGATCCAACGATTCAGTCACCCTTTCTCGAAGTCGGAGGTAAAAGCTGGTACCAGACCGGTGACATCGGCTCTCTCGATGAAGAGGGCTATCTGACGCTGTCGGGCAGACTCAAGCGGTTTGTCAAAATTGGCGGTGAGATGATCAGCTTGGTTGCGATTGAGGAGACTCTTCTCGAAGCCGCTCCCTCCAAGGGGTGGAGGATCGATCCTGATTTGCCCTCTCTTGCTGTGACGGCTGTTGAGGAGGAAGGGAAAAAAGGGCAGATCTATCTTTTCACGATCTTCCCTGTCACCCTCGAGGAGGTTAATCAGACGTTAAAAGAAAAAGGTATGAGTAATCTAGTAAAAGTCACTGCTGTGAAACAGCAGCCATTTATTCCTTTGCTTGGTACGGGTAAAACCGACTACCGCGCCCTTTCCGAAAAGCTAAAAACAGAGTAGCGCTCCTATGTCAAAATGTTATTATTCTTATTTTGAGAGATTTCTCTGAAATATGACAGATTGTTTCTTGTCGAAATATACCTGGAATTGGTATAGTAATGAGTGAGTGAAAATTATTGAGGTGTATTATGTCGGTAGCCACGAGAAGGCCCCATACTAATTGCAACAAAGGTCGTGGCCCCTACTCCAAATCTCGGAAACATCCCAAGGGAGAGGTGTGGCGAAAATTATACAAGAAAGAACTCGAGAAGTATGGAGAGCAAGGTCTTTACTTGCGCGGCCTTCGCCATCGCGAAGGGCTTACGCAGAAACAATTAGCCGCAAAATTGGGAAAGGGGTGTTCTCAACACCATATTAGCGAAATGGAAAATGGCAAACGTACGATCACACCGGCCATGGCCAAGCGTTTGGCAAACGTGTTGCACGCTGAGTATCGGATGTTTTTGTAATTTTTTTTCGAGAGATTTTGTGTAGATGGATGAGTTAAAATGTGGTGAGAAAAATGCGTGAGCTGAAGCTTCTTTTTGAAAAGAACAGGCAATGGGCAGAAGAGCATATCAAAGATGATCCAGACTATTTTCAGCGGTTGTCCGAGGGGCAGAATCCTACCTATTTGTGGATCGGTTGTTCGGACAGTCGTATACCTGCCAATGAAGTGGTAGGTCTGGCGCCGGGTGAGCTGTTTGTTCACAGGAATGTTGCCAACTTATTTATCCACACCGATTTCAACTGTCTTTCTGTTCTTCAGTACGCCATTGATTATCTCCAAATTAAACATGTGATTGTCTGTGGTCACTATGATTGTGGTGGTGTCAAAGCTGCCCTAGGGGATGAACAGCTGGGGTTGGTCGATAACTGGCTCAGAAATATTCGAGATGTCTATGCCCGTTCAAAAGATGAATTAGAGGCGATCAAGGATGACACACTTAGGTGTAACCGTCTTGTTGAGCTGAATGTGATTCAACAGGTGTTGAATATCGGTCATACGACGATAGTTCAAAATGGGTGGTCGCGGGGGCAGAAAATCTCTATTCATGGGTGGCTATATGATCTGCCAAAAGGGAAATTAATCGATTTGAAATGTTGCGTCTCAAGCCCAAAGCAGCTAGAAGAAATTTATCTGACAAGTTGAGAGGAAAATGACAGAAGCTAAGTTGACGATTCCTAAACTCCCCGTAAGACTATTCAATACAGAGAGTAGACAGAAAGAGGTTTTCAAGCCGCTCCATGACAATCATGCGCGGATCTATACCTGTGGGCCCACCGTCTATCACTACGCCCATATCGGCAACTTTCGGACCTATGTCTTTGAAGATCTCCTGCGACGAACGCTCAAATTTTTTGGCTATCAGGTTACCCAGGTGATGAATATCACCGATGTCGATGATAAGACCATTCGGGGAACGATCGAAAAAAGCAGCTCTCTCAATGAGTTCACTCAGCCCTATAAGAACGCTTTTTTTGTTGATATTCAGAGCTTGGGGATCGAACGGGCTGAGCACTACCCTGCTGCCACGGACTATATCCCACAGATGATCGATTTTGTTCAGAAGCTGATAGACAAAGAGTTTGCCTACAAGAGTAGTGACGGGAGTGTCTACTTTTCCATCGATAAATTTCAGCGATACGGACGGCTCTCTCGCCTGAAGTTAGACGAGCTGGTCGTGGGGGCAAGAGCTGAGGTGGTGGCTCACGACGAGTACGACAAGGAAAATGTCGGCGACTTTGTCTTATGGAAAGCCTACGACGCCAAAAGAGATGGAAAGGTTTTCTGGGAGAGTCCTTTTGGACCCGGTCGTCCCGGATGGCACCTAGAGTGCTCCGCGATGGCGATTGCACTTCTCGGTGAGACGTTAGACATTCACGTTGGAGCGGTAGACAATATCTTTCCCCACCACGAAAATGAGATCGCCCAGTCAGAGGCCTTTTCCGGCAAACTTTTTGTAAAGCTGTGGATGCACTCCGACCATCTCATTGTCAACCACAAGAAGATGTCCAAAAGCTTAGGCAATTTCTTTACGCTCCGCGATCTGCTTGAGAAGGGGTACGAGGGGATGGATGTGCGCTATATGTTGATGCATACCCACTACCGCACCCAGCTCAACTTCACTTTTGCAGGGCTAGATGGGGCGAAAAAATCGCTTCAGAAACTCAACGATTTCATTCAGCGAAATCAGGAGATTGCAGATAGTAAGGGGACTCCAACGGAAACATGCGTAGCGATCTTGCAAAAAAACTTAGATAGTTTCGCTGAGGCGATGGCCGATGACCTTAATATCTCTGCGGCGCTTTCACATATTTACGACATGACCCATGAGATCAATGCGCTCTTCGATGGTGGAAAGATGACTCCAGGAGATGGCGCGGCCGTGGTGTCTGCGATGCAGGAGTTTAACCGTGTGCTCGGGGTCTTCACTTTCGAGCGGGAGGATGAAGCGCCTAAAGAGCTGCAGGAGATGTTGGACAAGCGAAATGCAGCACGTTCTGAAAAGAACTGGGCGCTCGCCGATCAGATGCGTGATGAAATTCATAAACATGGCTACCTTATTGAGGATACCGCCGGAGGAACGAGGTTAAAGAAAAGATGACAAAGGATGAGCGTTTTCTTCGGGAAATCTATAAAAAACTACAAGCTGGTGAAGAGACGGTCAACCCTTTTGATATCGGGCATGACCTCAGCTTTACAAACCACCAGATCATCAATATCCTCAGAGGGCTGATGCAGGCCAACCTGGTCAAACGGTTTACTTCAGAAGAGGTGGCGCTGACCCCGCGCGGTCAAGAGGTGGCCGTCACCCTTGTTGGAGGGTGAGCATCTTACCTTCTTCAGCTCACCCTTGTTCGAGGCGCATAAGCGGGAAGTAGAGAACGTCGCGGATGGAAGCCGCATTGGTGAAGAGCATTGTCAGACGGTCGATACCGATACCGATACCGGCTGTCGGAGGCATTCCTTGGCAGATCGCCTCGATAAACTCCTCATCGAGAGGATGAGCCTCCAAGTCTCCAGCCTCTTTCTTCTTGGCCTGTTGCACCAGCAGCTCTCTTTGGATCTCGGGATCATTGAGCTCGGAGTAGGCATTGCAGAGCTCTTTTCCAAGCAGAAAACTCTCAAATCGCTCAACCAATCCCTCTTCACGTTTGGCTTTTTCGCGATGGGGTTTGCAAAGAGGTGTGGTCTCGATAGGATGGTCGATGATATGGGTCGGCTGAATTAATTTGTCACACACCTTCTCATCGAAGAGCGAGGCAATCAGAAGGCCTCGTGGAGATTTGGCTAGCCATTTGGGGTCGAGCTCTGTCTCATTTTCCAAGATGCGGCGGATATCAGTGTCGGCAAGTGTATCGACATCGATCCCGGCATACTCTTTGATAGACTCTTTCATCGTTAGCCGTTTCCACGGATGTGTCACGTCGACGATGATCTCTCTCTCATCTTCAGCGTGGGTGTAGGGGATTTTGCACTCTCCGAAGAGTTCTAGAGCGATCCGTTCAACCAGTCGCTCTAAAAATGTCATCAGGTCGTTGTAATCCCAGTAAGTCGCATAGGCTTCGAGCATCGTAAACTCGGGATTATGTGTTTTGTCGATCCCTTCATTGCGAAAAACCTTCCCGATTTCATAGATTCGCTCCATTCCACCTACGAGGAGCTTTTTCAGCGAGATCTCCAGAGAGATCCGCATAAACATATCTTGGTCGATCGCATTGATGTGGGTGGAAAAGGGACGGGCTTCAGCGCCGCCATAGAGATTTTGCAAGATCGGGGTCTCAACCTCCAGAAACTCATACTCTGAGAGAAAGGTGCGGATGATATGCATCATCTTGCTCCGGGTCCGAAAGAGATCGCGCACCGGCTTGTTGGAGATCAGGTCGAGCCACCGTTTGCGGTAGCGCACCTGTTTGTCGATGAGGCCGCTATGTTTTTCTGGCAGCGGGAGTAAAGATTTACAGAGTAGCGTCACTTTTTTGGCATAGATCGTCAGCTCGCCCTTGTGGGTGCGGAAAACATGCCCTTCGATGCCGAGCAGATCTCCCAGGTCGACTTTCTTCTCGATAAATTTCAGCGGTCTGACCTCTCCATCGGGTGAGAGACCCTCGACTTTGGTAAGATCACGGTTGAACATGATCTGCAGCTTATCTCCCTCATCTTGGAGCTGGCCAAAGGCATTCTTCCCCATCGCTCGGAAGAGAACCAGTCTTCCTGCTATCGTGACATGGTCGGTTGTCGCTTCGGCCGCCTGTTCGCTATCTCCCGCTTCGCTATGCTCTTCATAAGCAGTGATAACGTCGGTGATGGAATGCGAGGGGGTGAAGGTATGGGGATAGGGTTCGACGCCCAGCTCACGAATCTCGCTGAGCTTTCGTGTCCGATTGATAAAGTCTTCTTGCTTATGGTAGTGGGGCAGCTCGTCTGTCATCTAATCATTCCTTTCTTGGATTATCCAACCATACTACACCGTTCAGAAAAAAGTGGAAAGGGGATCGACGTCGATGGAGAGGGAGACCTTTCGGGGCAAGAGAAAGGTTTGGAGTATCTTCTCCACCTCACGGTTGACTGGGTAGACCTCTTTTCCCCGGACGAGAAATTGGAAGCGGAATCGATCTTTGATCTTTGCGTATCCCGATGGCACCAGAGGATGGACCACGTAAGCCTTGCCATTCTTGTCTAATCTGGCGATGAGCTGCTGGCGAAAACGACCTCCGATCTCTTGCGCAAGCTGGGCATCATCGCTGGAAAAGGTGTATTTGATGAAATGGGTGTAGGGAGGAAAGCCGAAGGTCTCTCTCAATGGCATTTCGCTGGCAAAAAAGTGTTCAAAATCCTGTTTGGCTGCTGTGAGAATGGTCGTATTCTCTGGCATCTGGGTCTGAATAATCACTTCGCCTGGAAGTTCTCCTCGGCCTGACCGGCCAGAAACCTGCGTGATCAGCTGAAAGACCTGCTCGGAGGAGCGGAAATCTGGAATATGGAGAGAGCCGTCACAGCCAATCACTGCCACGAGAGTGACAGAGGGAAAGTGGAGACCTTTGGCGATCATCTGAGTGCCGATGAGAACGTCGCTCTTTCCAGTGCTGAAGGAGCGGAAGAGCCGCTCATGCGACCCTTTGTGGCGGGTGGTGTCCCCATCGATGCGGAGTGTTCGAACCTCTGGAAGAACTGCGTGGAGGGCTCTTTCAATCTGCTCGGTCCCAACGCCGCGATATTTCAGGGTCTCATGGGCATGACATTGAGGGCAGGTCGAAGGGGGAGGAGAAAGGGTGTGGCTGCAGAGGTGACAGGAGAGGGTGTTCTCGTTGAAGTGGAAGGTCAAGGTGAGATCGCAGTGGGGACAGTTGAAGAGGTGGCCACAGCCACGGCAGATCAGGCTGGAGTGGTAGCCGCGACGATTTAAGAAGAGGATGGTCTGTTCGCCTAGAGCGATTCGCTTTTTGATCCTGCCGATGAGCGCATCTGAGAAAGAGGTATAACCTTTTGCTTTCTCATACTCTTTATTCATGTCCACAAGAGTGACCGTGGGGAGTGTGGCTGTTTGAACACGGCTGGATAGTTTGCTGAGAATGTATTTACCTGATTGGGCGTTGTGATAACTCTCGAGGCTGGGAGTCGCGCTGCCCAAAATCACCGTGCCGCTCTCCATTTTTGCTCGCATCACTGCAATATCGCGGGCGTGATAGCAGGGCATCTCATCGGTCTGTTTGTAGGCAGAGTCGTGCTCCTCATCGACGATGAGCAGGCCGAGATTTTGCATGGGGCAGAAGACCGCTGAGCGGGGTCCTATTGCGATCTTAGCCTCACCTCGTCTGATGCGATGCCACTCATCAAAACGCTCCCCCTGACTGAGACGATGGTGTAAAATGGCGATCTTTCCTTCAAAGCGGCTGCGGAACTGTTCGATGGTTTGGGCGGTGAGGGAGATCTCGGGAACGAGCATAATAGCTCCGAGACCCAGCGAGAGGGCTCTGTCGATCGCCTGAAGATAGACCTCTGTTTTGCCGCTGCCCGTAATTCCATAGAGCAAGTGGGTGGCGAACTCTTTGGCTTCCAGCGACTGGACAATTTTCTCAAAAGCTTGCTTTTGCTGCTCGTTGAGGAGTTTGGGCTTTGTCTGAAAATATTCCTCGCCCACCAGAGGGGAGCGGTCTAGGCGGATGATGTCTAGATGAAGGAGCTTCTTTCTGACAAGGGTTTCGACAGGACTTCTTGTGACCCCAGCCTTTTCGAGTAGCTCTGTCAGTAAGATTCCTTTCTTGGTCATCAGAAGCTGATCGAGGACCTTTGACTGAGCGGGATAGGAGTGGCGAAGGTCTGCCGACGCTTTGCGCAGAGCTTCCATTCCGCTCAGGCGGGTCACATAGTACTGCTGTTTGGCTGCAATGCTCTTGCGCACACTGGCTGGTAGCATGACCTTGAGTACTTGGCGAAAGGGCGTGGAGTAGTACTTCCCCATCCAGAGCGCCAGCTCAAAGAGAGACTCTGTGATTAGCTCTTCCTTGGAGAGCACCTCATGAATGGGTAGAACGCGAGGGTAGTTGCTCTGCTCTTGTGTCGAGTAGACATAGCCATTGTGGAGTCGGCCCCTCACAGCCACCCTCACATGCGTTCCCTTTTTGATCGAGTCTAGATGCTCCTCTGGAATTCCATAATCGAGCATCTTGTCGATCGCGAGGTCGACAATTACCGAAGCATATTTTGAAAAGGGAGGCTTTTTAGTTTGTGCCATAGATCGCGCTTGAGGTTCATATCATTTTGATAACTATCGAGAGGGGCCAGAGTAAAAAAAGGTGTGGAGGGATGGATTGATGTGAGCCCATGGACCTTTGCCGCTTTATTCTCACCAATTAATAGCTTGCCTTGAGGAAATTCCTTCGCGTTTTTGACATAGACCACTGCTGCAGGAGCAAAGTGATCTGTGATCGCCTTGGCAACATTTTCTAAAAACTGACGATGGCGAGGCGTCTCTTGGAAAAGCAGTAGGTAGATAGCAGGACCTTTTTCTGCTTTTTGTTGATCGATCTGAGAGAGTTCGTCTTGCAGGATATATTGCTTGGTGAGCTGGATAAGATCCACTAACTCGCGAGTGGTCATGGGTATTACTCCTCTAGGAGGGCCATTTTTTCGTCGATGAGGGGGAGAAGGTGGTGGAACTCTCGCTGAGTAAATTTTCTGATCAAAAAAGCTTTCGCATCACTGAGACCACCTTTAAAAAGCTCTTTGAAGAGTTTGCTAACGATCGGTTTTCGATAGAATTTGTTAAGCTCTTTTTGTCGATTCAGGAGGTAGTAGAGGACATTTTCATTATCATGAAAATAGGGGATCAGTTTCAGAATGATCTCTTTTAGTTTGGTTTTCTTGCCCATGGCGAAAGCTTCAAGAAGTTTGGAGAAGTCTATTTCTGGAAAGTGGGTAGTCAGTTGATCGAGATGGTTTTTCATCTTATGGATCGAACCATCGCTTTTTTTCAGAACCTCGTTGAGGAAGAACTGAAAAATAACATCCTTACCCGGCTGCTGTATCGATAGAGCACTCATTTAGCAAACAGCCTAACAGATCTTTTTCATAATACCAAGCCCTGACAAAAATTCTTTTTTCCAATAGTAATTTTCTAAGAGTCCTTCCACATTTCGTCCAAGCAGAAGATGGGCGACAAAGATCGCCTCAATCGATGCTAATCCACGCTCGGGGTTAGGACAGTCAGACTGTTTTCTGGGATAGGCTGTCCTGATAGACTTCGGAAGCCTTCTCTTCGGCAAAGATGCGAGAAAGGGGAGATTCTCTGCCATCTTCTTTGCATATCGCCATGTTCCATCAAGGACAATCAGACCCGAATGGCAATCTTCTTTTGACAGGAGAGGTCCATCAAAAGAGAGCAGAAAATAATTGTTCAGTTGAGGAACGGATGTTATCGGATAGGTCAAAAAACGCAGGTCAGACCGGTCCTCAAGGCCACGTAGAGAACACTTCTTAAGATTTTCTTTCCGATGACGGATGATAACAGTGGGCGGTAACATGTTAATTAACAGGCGGATGTGGAAAATAATTGCAGTAATGATACCATTAGTTTATGGTCGTGTAAACAAAAGAATTTATCCACTAGGAGGAATTATGTTCTGCAAACGTATGATTGTGCTTTTTTCCATTCTGTTATGTTATGGGATTACTGCCTTTGCTGCCACTAACGGTAGTCCGATACCCACGGTTGTTCAAGGTTCTTCGATCAAATGGAACACCAACTTCAATGCTGCGGTTTCTCAAGCCAAGCAGGCCAATAAATACATTCTTCTTTTCTTTACCGGTTCCGATTGGTGCGGATGGTGCAAAAAACTAGATAATGAAGTTTTCTCTACTTCCGAGTTTGCCAATACTGTTGGCAACCAATTCGTCTTTGTAGAGCTCGATTTTCCCATGGGGCAAAAGCCCTCATCTGAGGTCGAGAAGCAAAATGCAGACCTCAAGAAAAAGTTTGGAGTTACAGGCTTTCCGACAGTTGTGATCCTCGATTCCGCTCAAAATTTCGTTGCCGAGACTGGATATCGTTCTGGTGGAGGAAAGGCCTATGCAGACTATCTTTTAGGTCTGCTCAAGTAACCACATAACCGAGGTGCTTAAATGATGTTACGTCACATGATTCTCTTTGGTTGTTTGGCCTGCCAGGCACTCTTTGCCTCATCGCCGATCACATGGGTCTCCGATTATCAAGATGCTCTGGAACAAGCTCATCGAGATGAGAAGCCTCTTCTCTTATTTTTCACAGGTTCTGATTGGTCTGGATGGGGAATGAAGATGAAAAAAGAGATCTTAGATTCTCCGCAATTTGCCGAAAAGGTAGGCAACCATTTTGTCTTTGTGGAGATAGATTTTCCCAAACACAAGAACCTCTCCTCAGATGAGAGCGAACAGAACGTACAGCTCAAAGAGAAGATGGATATCTCGGAATATCCCCGTCTGGTTGTGATGGACTCCACTGAACGAGAAATCGCCCGTCTGGGATATACTTCGGAGGAGGGAGAGGTTTTAGGCCAAGATCTGCTACAAATTGTGGAGCGCGATCAAAGCTTAAGTCGTGTGATGAGAGAACTTGAGTTTCATAGCTACTCCTCTTCCCAGCTCGAGGGGTACTATGCCCTAGCCCAAGAGCTACAACGATTAGATGATTGTGATCGTATCCTCGAAAAAGGCCTTCGAAGCTCCTCGCCCCATTTTTTTCAACTTGAGAAGTACCGCCTTCTCGTTGAAGAGGGAAAGAGAGAGAAGGCTGAGACAGTAGTGCTGCGTCACCGTCTTCTCGAATCCGATTCTAATAATGAAAAAGGTGCCCATTTCACCCTAGCTCTTATTGACTTTCAACATCTCTCCTGCCAAGAACCGCTTAGCAGAGAGGTGATCCAACCTCTAGAAGAGTATCTGGATAAATTTGGAGCCCAAGATAGTGATAACCTCTGGCGTATCGAAATGATGATCGCTCAATTTTATCTCGATTTTGATGAGAGCTTGACAGCTCTAAGACATGCAGAAACTGCCTTTAGGAGCGCTCCAGATGAGATGAAGGAGGAGATTGGACACTCCTTAGATTATATCCGAGAGCAGGCAGGTTGTATTGTTAGTAACTCTTCCTGAATCTCTGCAACCGTGGCACTAAGGGCTTCGGAACGGGGAATCACATTGATCTGTAGGTGGGGAGGGAGGTCGGATTTTGTCAGCCGAAAAGCCTCCCGAACCACTCTTTTGAGTCGATTTCTTTGATAGGCTTTTCCAAACTTGCGCGATGCAGAGATCCCAAACTTGGTCTCAGCACCCTCTTTCTCATAGATTTTCAGAATAAGAAAACGACCTACTCTCTGCTCGCCAAAACGGGCAATTTCTTGAAATTGCCAACTTTTTTTTAAACGAGTTGATGAGGGTAAGGAAAATTTTGACTTGGAGGGAGACAACGGTTAAACTTGAGTTAGACGGTAGCGACCAGCCTGTCGGCGTCGGCTCAAAATCTTTCGGCCACCAGGTGTTTTCATCCTTTTTCGGAAGCCTACGGCCTTTCTGCGCTTTCTCTTGCTTGGTTGGTAGGTTCTTTTCATGATACACCTAAAATAAATTTGTTAAATTCAGCATAGATCTTAGCATATCAGGAACAATAGTTGAACAAAAATCTCCCATGCGCTAAATTCCTTGTTTTTCAATGTTAGGGATTCAAGATGAAAGTAAAAGCATCAATTAAGGCCGATCCATCCAAGGGGGACAAGCTTGTCCGACGTAAAGGGCGGCTATATGTGATCAATAAAAAAGACCCCAACCGCAAGCAGCGGCAGAAAGGGCCAGCGCGCAAGAAATAGTACTATAGTATATAAAGAGGAGTTCATGGCGAAAAAATCATCCATAGAGAAGCAGAAGCGACGAGAGAGACTTGTAAAAGACAATTTTGAAAGGCGCAGTGAGTTAAGAACAAAATCTAAAGATATGCATCTGAGTGAAGAAGAGCGTCAAGCAGCTCGCATTTCGCTTAATAAGATGCGTCGCGACACCTCACCTAGCCGTCTGCGAAATCGCTGTCAACTTACCGGTAGATCTCGGGGAAACTTAAGAAAATTCAAAATTTCCAGAATCTGCTTCCGTCAACTTGCCGGAATGGGAATGATTCCCGGTGTGACCAAAGCCAGCTGGTAGTCTGATCCAACTTGCTGATCGGGATCAGCAAGTTAGTTTTTTTCTTAATTAAAATTTAATGTTTTGGTAGATTGGGTGGATACGCTAACCCTCCGGCCAAGATGAAAGCTGTCCATACATTAGGTTCCCATCAATCCTCTCTACCCACCTATCGAGCTGAGCGTGCAGGCGCCATCGCTCTCCTTGCCCTGGGCCTGATTTTAGCTGCTGGCGCGGTCGTTGCACAGTTTCAAGGGTTAGGCAGTGTAGGCGTGGCCGCGTTGCTCGGAGTAGCCGGCGTAAGCCTAGTTGCTTCCATCGTCCTTCTTGCCATTATTCCCAGAAGAAAACCACTTCCTCCTCCCGAACCAAAAAAGTGTGATAGTGAGGCGGAAGAGAAGCGCCAATCCCAGGCTTCTTTGGAGCTGTCTGAACTTGGTATAGATGATTTAGACGATCCGATACTTCTCCATAAAGCTGCTCAAAAGGGCAGCGTACATGCTTTACATCGCGGGATTTCACAACCGGGAGGTATGGCTCGATTAGGTATTTCAGATAGGTCGGGCGATATTCCTCTTCATGTCGCGATTCACGCATGCCAGGCGGGAACAGTTCAATGGTTGGCATCGACAAAAGTAGGAGTGAATCAACCCAATCGAGAGGGCAAAACTCCTCTCCAGCAGATTGCAGAGCTTAGAGGGCATGAGCATGAAGATACCAAAGCCATGACCGAAGCCATGATGGAGTATAGTGGAGATGTAGCTATCCAAGACCGTTCGGGCAACACTCTCTTGCATCTTGCAGCCATTTCAGATAATTGTGGAACCCTTGCAGCTCTGTTGGAGCACAGCCCAGAAGCAGCAAAGTCAAACAATGTCGCCGGAGATAGTCCACTTTATCATGCGATTAATCACAATTCGGTTGCAGCCATTCGTCTATTAGTGCCATACTCTATTGTTACTCAGAGGCTTTGTGATCTTTTTAAGGGGCGTGAAGGACAACACGACCCTGCAGACTTTGATGAAATTTATCGATTGCTGACCCAAAAAATGAATGAGGAAGTTGATGTCAAAAGTAGTCTCTGAATCAAGTTTACAACCTCCTCGCTGGTATCAAGACAAGACGACAGTGGCGCTGAGTGTGAGTTTGGTTGCTTTAAGCCTAATTTGCGTTTTTGGCGCGGTCTATGGTCAGTGGTACCATGTGGGCATTGCTAGCGTCTCTCTGCTCTCGGCAACTGCTGGTGTGACTTTTCTAGCGGCTTTTCTCCCTCCTCTATTTTTGCATTACTCTAGGAAAAAAGAGAATCCCCCTAAACCAAACTCCGAGATAGAAGAAACTCCGCTCGTACTAGTAGAATTGGAAGAAACTGGGAGTGAAGAACAATCTTCTGACGAACCTCCCGATAATGCCCAATTACCTGTGTCATTGGATATCTTTACCCCATCACTTGAAGCTTCTCCTCATTCTCCTCGCGCTCCCTCTCTGGGTACGCTTAAAGCTGCTGCTCGAACGGTGAGTACCTCTCGGATTAAGGAGGAAGAGCCATCAGAACCATCCCGCGAACTACAATTTTTAAGTTCAGTTCGAAGAGGAAGTCTAAGTGCAAGAAAATGGTTACAACAGGGGGGAGTTGAGTTAGTCAATACTGTGGATGAAAATGGGGATACCCCTCTCCACATGGCTGCTAGAGAAGATGGTCTCGACACCATGAGAGAGGATCTCTTACCTTTCAATCCTCAACTGAATGTAAAAAATAATGAAAGTGAGACTGCGCTGCATATTGCGGCGAGATTGGGAAATTTCGAAGTCGTAAGGGTTCTCGTCTTGGCAGGGGCTGACGCAAACGTGGTAAACGAAGAGGGAGAGACTCCGCTGTTTGTTGCAGTGAAAAGCAGAGAATTCGATGTTGCCTGCGCTTTGCTACACGAAAACGATCAAATTGAGGTAGATGCACCCAATCAAAATGGTGATACCGCACTCCATTTGGCGGCTTCATTGAAAATGAAACTCTTTGTTTATCTTCTTATTCTCTATGAAGCTTCACCCAACGCACAAAATAATCAAAGGTATACACCTTTTCATCTTGCGGCCAAAAGGCATGATATGGTCACGATTATGTTGTTTCAGCATTTAGCTGGGACTATCTTAGACTACACAATAAAGGACGAAGACGATCGACCAGCCCTCCATTACCTTCCACCGAGCGCAACTTTAGGGAGAGCGGGAGATTCTCTTACAAAAATCTTGAGTTCGTTCCAAGCAAAGGCTGGGAGAGTAGTACGGTCGATCAATGAATTCGATAATCGAGATGAAAAAACCTGATATTCTACCATGCAGGCCTCGTTTTTCAGGTTTTCATGAAATCATCTTGAAGTCTTGGAGGAGCTCGGGGAGCACTAGTCAAGAAAAGAACGAAGGTGCCAAGGCACAGCGAAATCATTTTCAGAAATTTTGTGGCAATAGTCGGTAAGACAAATCACTAATCCTGGTGCTATTGAAAGCTGAGGATAGGTTTTGCGGAGAGCTGTAAAACCTCGAGTATCTGCTTTTGAAGGATGGGTTTTGGCTTTAATTTCAATAGGATAATAGGTTCCGTCTCTTTCGAGTATAAGATCACATTCTGCCCCAGAATGACTTCGCCAATGATAGAGATGACATGGATTGGCCATCCATAAAAGTTGTTTGCGTATTTCATTGATAACAGCTGTTTCAAAAATAGATCCCCAAAGAGGGCTACTTCCAAGTGATGTGGGAGTGCTGATTGCTTGGCAAAAACAGATTTGACCTGTATCAGAAAAATATCCTTTTGGTTTAGTGCTGATTCTTTTGATGGTGTTCATTGAAAAAGCTGGAATTTCATTCCATTGAAACAGTTCTTTCAGAAGAGATAACCACCGTTTTGCTGTTTGGTTAGAGATTCCTAGATCTCGCCCTATTTCTAGGTAATTGATTTCCTGTGCTGTAAAAGCGGCCATAAGCCGAACAAATCGAGTAAATTGATGTAAATCAGGTATATCAGCTAATAATCGGATATCCCTTTCAATATATGTTTTTTGATAAGTCGAGTGGAAAGCTTGAATGAGATCCAGAGGCAAGGTTTGCGCCTCGGGCAAAAATCCTCTCCACAACTGCTCGTAGGTAGTGCGTGGAAGTTGTAATGTAGATATTTTTTCGCGGTCCAATCGTGTTGGATCAGATAACCACTTCTCCAACCATGGCTCTTCAGGACTATTGTCACCGATTTCACCGAGTGAAAATGGTTCTAGTTCGATAATGACAGTTCGCCCTGTCAGGCTCTCTGCCATATGCTTCATTACTCCCCATTGTTGGGATCCTGTGAGCAGATATTGGCCAGGTTTTCGATTTTGGTCGATGCGTCGTTTAACAGCTGATACGACTTCGGGAGCATACTGTACTTCATCAATGATCAAAGGAGTTGGTCGATTGTCGAGAAAAAGATCCGGATCTTTCCTCGCATTTTCGATATCTTCGTACGGATCTAAAAGCACATAAGAGTGGTTAGGGAAGATCTGTTTTAATAAAGTACTTTTCCCCACTTGTCGAGCACCTACAACAACGACACTTGGGAAGTGTTTGGTTAATTTGACTAAGCGGTCCGTCACGGAACGTGGAATGTAGTTATGAGTGTCCATACCCTGATTATATACCATCACATGGTAAAAAATCAGGTTTTTTTACTAAATACCCTGATATTTTACCATGCAGGTCTCGTTTTTCAGGTTTTCATGAAATCATCTTGAAGTCTTGGAGAAGATCGGGGAGCTCTGAGAGCTTTTTCCAGTCGCCCATTCCATCAGTCCAAAGATAGGAGTGATCAGCGATCTTCTGGCTCTTCCAGACCTTCGTCAGATGATCAAAATCAACGGGTCCCTGCTGCTTGTGAGTCGTATCGAGATAGTACCAGAACTCCCGTCTTTGAGATTGGGGAGGGAGGGGTTTGGGTTGGACAACAGCCTTTTTGGCCTTCAGTTTTTCGAAAAGTGGCAAAAGGTAGAGAAGAGCTACTCCAAAGGCGCCAAAGAGCAGGCCAATGAAAAACCAGATCCTGGGATTGCGCCCCTTCTTTTTGGCGAGATGGGAAGAGAGGATGCCAAAAAAAAGCCAGAAAAGTAGTAAGTTCAATAGTTGCATTTTTCCTTCCATGATGCGTATATTATAGGTTGATCACGAAATTTAAGCAAAGAGGGGATATGAAAAACAATTCTACACAAGTCGACACTAAAGAGTTTGAGGTGCCAGAGACTGTCTTTAGTCGAGATATAGAGACAAAAGTCATCCAAGTTATTATTTTACAATCTCTTTCAAAGATTAAAGGTGTAGGGCTTTTGGAGGGGAATTTAATCGATTCTCTCTTCGGTCGCGAGATCGAACGGGTCAAAGGGATCTATGTCGAGCAAGATAGCAAAAATCACCTTGTCAATGTAAAAGTAGAGATCAATATCGATTATGGTGTCTCTATTCCAGAGAAAGCCGAAGAGGTGCAGTCAACTATCGTAGGGGAGATTACTCGCCTCACGGGACTCCATGTAGCCTCTGTCCACGTGATTGTAAAGAGTCTAGTACTTACCAAGCCGAAGAAAAAGGAAGAGAAGGTCTATCCAGCCTCTCTACTTACCGAGCAAGAGCAGCCTGAAGAGGAATTGAGTGAGCGGCTCTAAACTTCTTTTCTCTCTAGTTGCGCTCCTTTTTAGCTTTTTTATGATTGCTGTGGGTCTAGTGTTGCTCTTTTTGCCCCATCTAGGTCATGTGATTCAAAGCTATGCGAGTGGGATTGGGGCTACTCTTCTGATTGTTGGAGCTCTTCTTCTCTTCACTTTTTATAGAATGTGCCGCCCCAGCCGTCTCTTGCTGAAGATGGGCGGCGCTTATCAGCTCAAAGTGGAGAGTTCTGTGATCCAGCAACTGGTGGAGAAAGAGCTAAAGATGGAGTGCAAAATAAACATCCTGAGAAAAGGAACCATTGAAATTTTGGCCGATATGCCCTATCTCTCAGAAGAGCATCTGGAAAAGATCGAAGAGGATCTGACGCTTTTGTTTGTTCGAGAGCTGGGTTACCCTCGGGAGTTTATTTTTAGTGTCGCTTCTAAATCGCTTTCATCTCAAGGAGAACCAGAGCTCGCTTAAGAATGAGCTTCTGGCCGGTTTAACCTCTTTTTCCACCCTCTCCTACGCTATCCTCTTGATCCCCCTCATCCTCTCAGATGCGGGGATGGATTTTGGCGCTGTGATGAGCGCTACGCTTATCACTGCGGGAGTCGCGACCCTGTTGATGGGTCTGCTTGCCAACTATCCCTTTGTTCTGGCGCCTGGCCTGGCGCTCACCGTCTATTTTACCTATGTTGTTGTGCTTGCAAAAGGACATAGCTGGCAGACAGCTCTCGGAGTGGTCTTCATTGGAGGGGTGCTCTTTCTGATTCTCAATATTTTGGGGATTAGGCAGCTGATTATCCAGACGATCCCATCAGCCATTCGGATAGGGACGACAGCCGGACTGGGTCTCTTTCTCGCGCTGATAGGTTTGAAGAATGCCGGGATTATTGTCTCCCATCCAAAGACCTTTCTCACCTACGGAGATCCGACCGCTCCTTCGACGATCCTAGCTATCATCGGATTGATTGTTATCTCTGTGTTGATGATTTTTCGGATTCGGGGAGCTCTCTTTCTCGGGATTGTGTTTCTGTGGCTTTTGGGTTTTCTATTCGGGATCAGCGAGTTTAAGGGTTTTGTCTCCCTTCCTGCCTCGATTGCGCCCACTTTTTTCCAGTTTGATTTGAGGGCAGTCTTTGATCTTCATTTTCTTGATGTCGTCATCGCCTTTATCTTTGTCGCTCTCTTTGATACTTCAGCTGTCTTGATTGGCCTGGCAGAAGAAGGGAACTTTCTTAAAAAATGCCCCGGCGACGAGAAGAGATGCATCTACCCCCGTATCTCAGAGGCCCTTCTTCCGGATTCCTTAGGATCGATTCTGGCCTCTTTTTTAGGAACCACTACGCTAAGCATCTATATGGAGTCTGCTACAGGGATCAGTGTGGGAGGAAGGACCGGTTTAACTTCTGTCGTGGTCGCTCTCTGCTTTTTTCTAGCCCTCTTTTTTACCCCATTTGTTACCTCGATTCCTCTCTTTGCCTCTGCGCCGGCTCTGGTCATTGTCGGGGGGATGATGGTGAGAGGGCTAGGCAAACTCAACTGGACTGCACCTTCAGAATGGATCCCAGCTTTTGTGACCCTTATTTTGATTCCGCTGACGGGGGATATCGCTGTGGGGATTGGAGTGGGATTTATCCTCTTGCCTCTGATCAAGCTATTCACCGGCAAGGCCAGAGAGGTCCATTTTGTGACCTGGATTCTCGCCCTGCTCTTCCTTCTAAAGTTTGCCCTTCTTCCACTCTTTTAGCCGTTTCACATCTGCTTGGGTGATGCCCTTCACAGCCAGGAGATCTTCTGGGGAGGCTTCGAGGATTCTTTTGAAGCTTCCAAAGTGTTGTAGCAATCTCTTTTTCTTCACAGGGCCTATGCCGGAGATCTCGTCGAGAGCACTGGCAAAGAGCTGCTTTTTGCGGCGAGCTTTTTGGAAGGTGATGGCAAAGCGGTGGGCTTCATCACGCACTTGCTGAAGGAAGAAGAGGAGAGGGGAGTTGGGCTTGAGGGTAAGCGGCTCATCGTGGTCGAGGAGAAATACCCGCTCAGCGGTCATCCCTTTGGTATGTTTGTGTTCCTCCTTGGCGACAGCGATGAGATCGACGGTGCTGATATTGTTGTCAGAGAGGACTTTCTTCGCGAGGTTGAGGTGGCCCTTGCCGCCGTCGATGATAATCAGATCTGGGAGGGTGGTGGTCGTTTTGAACCTTCGGGAGAGCACCTCTTTCAAGGCGCCGTAGTCATCTGAGGGGCCGGCCTCACGGATTCGGTATTTTCGGTAGTGTTGACGGTCCCGTGCGCCCTTGGTGTAGACCACCATGCCGCTCACTGGTTCTGAGCCTGAGATGTTGGAGTTATCAAAACACTCGATCCGCTCAGGATAATTGGTGAGGTGGCATTTCTCTTCCATCTCAATCAGCACGCGCTCTGTGAGATCTTTGGCCTCTTTTTCTCTGTTGAAGTTGGCACGGGCATTGTTCTCGGCCATGTGGGTGAGAGTCGGGCTTTTGGGATAGGAGAGCCGAATATTGAGAAGAGCCGAGAGGGTTTGGGTCTCGGGAAGTAGCATGGGTAGAAGGATCTTTTTTGGGAGAGACTCTTTGTCCACGTAGTGCTGCATCAGAAAGGAGACCAGCAGTTCATTATCATTCTGGGCGTTGTGAGAGAAGGGATGGTTGTAGGAGTCGATCAGTTTGCCCTCGCGATAGACCATCTGGGTGAGCATCACTTCGTCAGCCTCTCGATAGATACCGAGAACATCGTAATCGCCGGAGAGAGCCTCTTCGACGTGCTGGGTCTCTATGGTGGCTTCAATGGCGTGGATGGTTTTCAGAATCAGATCGGCTTTTTCGAAATTCTGCTTCTTCGAAGCCTCTGCCATCTCTTTTTTGAGCTCTTTGACAATCACGGAGTCGTGGCCTTTTAAGAAATGGATTACCTGGCTGACGAGGGTGTCATACTCTTCTTTGGTGCATTTGTTGACGCAGGGGGCGACACACTTTTTGATATCGTAGAGGATGCAGGGGCGTGTGCGGCTGGCTAGTTCGTGGTCGGAACATTGGCGCAGAGGGAAAAGGCGGCGGAGAAGGTTGAGGGTCTGTTTGGCAGCGTGTCCTTTGGTGTAGGGGCCAAAGTAGAGCTGATTGCGGGGAGGTTTGCCTTTGTAGCGGACGACGCGCACCATTGGCCACTGGTGTTTGTGGTTGATGGCGAGGCTGAAGTAGGATTTGTCGTCTTTGAGGAGGGCGTTGTATTTTGGTTGGTGCTTTTTGATCAGGTTATTTTCAAGGAGAAGGGCCTCTTTTTCTGAGGTGACGAGGATGATATCGATCTCCTCGACCTGTGAGGTGAGATAGGGGACGATCTTTCGGCCATCTCCATGGGTAGCAAAGTACTGTTTGACTCGCTGTTTGAGATTATTGGCTTTGCCGACATAGAGGACTTTGCCCTCCTTGTTCTTCATGAGATAGACACCGGGAGAGGTGGGGAAAGCGGAGAGTTTTTCGGGATTAAAGGTCATAATTTTAAGACTCAAAAAGGAGGAGTTGTTTTTCTACTGCCTGGAGCACTTTTCGTTTGCTGCTCTTGCGGCCGCCATCTTGTTCCAGCTCGCCGAGAATCTGTCTGGCGCGTGTGATGACGGGAGTGGGAAGGCCGGCCAATCTAGCAACGTGAATGCCGTAGCTGCGGTCGGCGGCCCCTCGATCGATTTTGTGGAGGAAGATGATCTCATCATTCCACTCTTTTACGGCTGCGTGATAGTTGACAGCCCCCTTAATCATCTTCTCCAGTCCGGTCAGCTCAAAGTAGTGGGTGGCAAAGAGGGTCTTGGCCTGCCGTCCATCTGTTTTCAGGAGATACTCAGCCACTGCCCAGGCGATCGCTACCCCATCGTAGGTGCTAGTTCCTCGACCGATCTCATCGAGGATGACGAGGGAGCGGGAGGTGGCGTTGTTCAAGATGTTGGCGGTCTCACTCATCTCGACCATGAAGGTGGACTGTCCGCGCGAAAGATCGTCGCTTGCGCCGATGCGGGTGAAGATCTTGTCGATGATGCCGATATGACTCTTTCTTGCAGGGATAAAAGCGCCCATCTGTGCGAGGATGACGATCATTGCCACTTGTCTGATATAGGTCGATTTGCCGGCCATATTGGGGCCTGTGATGAGCATCAGCTGCTCTTTTTCGCCATCGAGTCCGGTATCATTGGGAATAAACTGCTCTTTGGGGAGAGAGTGCTCAACAATGGGATGGCGCCCTTCGATAATCTCTAGTTTGTCGCTCTCATCGACGATGGGACGGACATAGTCATGGGCCCGGGCTATCTCAGCGAGAGAGCTGAGCGTGTCGATGGTGGCGAGACTCCGAGCTATTTGGCAGACCTGTTCGGCAGATTCGGCAACTTTCAGGCGCAATTTCTGGAAAAGGTCGCTCTCCATCATCTCCATCCGATCTTGAGCGGTGAGCACTTTGCCCTCATACTCTTTGAGCTCGGGAGATATGAATCGTTCATTATTGACCAGGGTTTGACGGCGCTGGAAGATGTCGGGCATCAAATGAGCCTGCCCTCTGCTCACTTCGATATAGTAACCAAAGATTTTGTTGAAGCCGACCTTGAGAGTTTTGATCCCATACTCGTCGCGGATCTGGTTTTGGTAACGAGCGATCCACTCTCGACCATTTTTGGTGATCGAACGAAGCTCATCCAAAGCAGGGTAGAAGCCATCGCGGAAGATATGACCATCGGTCAATCGGAGAGGCGGCTCATCGACAAGAGCTCGTCCAATGAGATCTACGAGCTCTCTCATGTCGACCAGCTGCTCACTACATTCATAGATCAGAGCAGAGCCAATTTGGCAGATAATCTCTTTGATCGGTCCAACCTGTTTCAAAGAACTGCCGAGAGCAACGAGATCGCGAGGCATCGCAAAACCGGAGGTCACTTTCATCATCAATCGCTAGAGATCTCGCACGCCACGCAATGCCCCTCGCAACTTGGCTAGAGCCGTCGGCGCAAAGGTCAGCGCCTCGATCCCATCTTGCCTTTTAGTGATCGCTTTGACCGAGAGAAGCGGGTGTTTGAGCCACTGCCGCAGTTCACGGCCGCCCATCGGTGTTTGGGTTCGGTCGATCACCTTGAGTAGAGTTTGATCGCCGTGTAGGGTCTCAAAAAGCTCGAGATTGCGCTGGCTGACCCAGTCGATCGAAAGAGTGTCGGCAGTGGAGTAGGCTTTGAGGGTGCGGATATGAGTGATGGGGAGAGAGAGCTCTTCCTGGACGTAGGCGAGCAGTGCACCTGCGGCATTGATGGCAGCGACCATCCCTTTGAGGCCAAAGCCATCCAGATGGTGAATCTGAAAGTGGTCGACGAGAAAGGCGTAGGCATGTTTATGGTCAAAAAACCATTCCTGCCCACGAGAGAGCAGTACTCGAAAGCTCTGTTTGGCTTCTTCAAATAATTTTTCATGTTTCTTCTGAAATTTCTCAGAGGTGAGCAGCTCAGCGGGCCGCAAGCGATAGATTTCGCTTTTGAGCTCTCGCTCATCTTCAATCTCGGTGACCTTGAACTCTCCAGTTGTCAAATCGAGGGTGGCAAGGCCAAAAATTGCTCCCACTTGGGCAAACGAAAGAAGGTAGTTGTTGGTTTTTTCTGAGAGAAACGAGGAGTTGATCACCGTGCCAGGTGTCACAAAACGGGTCACTTCACGCCTCACCAGCCCTTTCGCCTGCTTGGGATCTTCGACCTGATCGGCAATTGCTATTCGGTAGCCTTTGGCCACCAATCTGTCGATATAGTTTTCTGCAGCGTGCCAAGGAACGCCGCACATCGGCACCTCCTGCCTCTTGGTCAGCGTCAGCTCCACCTCACGAGCAATAACTACCGCATCATCGTAAAACGCTTCGTAGAAATCGCCCATCCTAAAGAATAGCAGGGCCTCTTTGGCGATCTTTTTGCAACTCGCCCACTGTTCCATCATCGGAGTGAGACTTTTTTTTAGAATTTCTTGAGGCATGGAGATAAATTTACCAAAAATCATCTCTTCGGGCAAGATAAGATGCATGCCACTATTCACAAAAGAGAGTTTGGAGCGTCTTCGACACCGGATTGACCTGTCCGAAGTCCTCTCTACCCATATCGAGCTAAAACGGACCGGATCGTCCTACAAAGCCCTCTGCCCCTTCCATGAAGAGAAAACCCCCTCCTTTGTTCTGCAAAAAGGGGATTCTCACTATCATTGCTTTGGTTGCGGCGCCCATGGAGATGCGATTCAATTTTTGATGAACTATCTCTCTCTAAACTTTGCTGAGGCTGTCGAGACTCTCGCCGAAAAGTTCAATGTGCCCCTCCAAATGGCTGAAGAAGAGGAGAATCCGGGGGTCGGCAAGACTTTTTTGAAACAATCACTGGAGTTGGCTTCCGAATTCTTCCACAAAACCCTTCTCGAAAGCGAAGAGGGGAGAGCTGCCCGTCGCTATCTCAACGAGCGCGGTCTCTCGGATGATTTTATCAGACGCTTCGAGGTGGGGTTGGCCCCCGCCTTTTCCAGGGATTTTCACCAAGTGATGCGCGAGCACAAGATCCATCAGCAGACCCTTCTCGAGGCTGGATTGATCGGGGCGGAGAGAAAGAATCCCTTCTTTCGTGATCGCATCACCTTTCCCATTCGCAATCCTGTCGGCACGATTATCGGCTTTTCGTCTCGTAAATACAAAGATGAGACCTTTGGAGGCAAATATATCAACACTCCCGAGACCGCGCTCTTCAAAAAATCTCGCATTCTCTTTGGCCTCAATTACTGCAGACGGCGCATTGCCAAAGAGCGCAGGGCGATTATTGTCGAAGGGCAGATCGACTGTCTTAAGCTGATTGAGGCGGGACTCAACTGCACCGTCGCCTCTCTGGGCACCGCTTTTGGTGAAAGCCATGTCAAAGAACTGCAAAATCTCGGTGTTCGCCGAGTCTACTTCCTTTTTGATTCTGATGAGGCAGGGGTGAGCGCCGCCTCAAAAGCGGGCAATCTCTTTCAGAAGATGGGGACAGAGGTGACTGTCGTCACCTTGCCAAAAGGGAGTGATCCCGATACCTATTTGATTCAATTTGGCTCCCAGAAGTTGATTGAGCTGATCAAAGCCGGAGTGGATTATCTCACTTTTCAGGTGAACTATCTCTCCCGTGAATACAATCCCTCGACGCCCGCTGGAAAAAACGCCCTGGTAACCGCTCTGACTGAGCAGGTCAAAAGCTGGGAGCAGCCGGTGATGGTCCATGAGAGCCTAAGACAGGTCGCCTCGCTCACCCATGTCCCCGAGGAGACCCTCGGCATCAGCGGAGGGTATACGCCGCAACCCTATCTCAGGCAGGCTACCGCTACAACCGGTTCGATCGATCCCAACCGTGTCTTGGAGCTTGATCTCCTTCGCTGGCTGATTTTGCATGAACGAGAGACCTTTGTTGAGATAGCCAAAAAAGAGCTCAACCCTCATCACTTCTGGGTGCCTATCTGCCGCCAACTCTTTGAGAGCTACCTCAAAAGTGAGGACCACGATCTACTCTCACTGCTTATCGATATCGATCAGGGCGAAGCTCAGGGTGTAATGGACGAGATCATGCATAAAAAGATTAATCTCGACAGAGCTGAAGAGCAGTTTACCCAGACCGCTCAGAAGATTCTCGATCGCGACTGGATGCAGAACTGTGAAGAGATCCGAGTGAAACTTCAAAACGGCGGTCTCACCGATGAGGAAATATTAGATTTAGCTAAAAAGTTTGATGAACTCAAAAAAAACAGACCTGAAATTCAATGAGTATTGAAGCTTTATCTCCAGAAGTCTGGCAAATGTATCTGACGCCTCATTTGGACGTTCCTTCCATGAAGAGTTTGCGAGATTGTTCCCCAGAATTACGGATACAAGCAGATGGGTGTTTTCAGATCTGGCTTAGACAGGTCAAAGAAACTCCAATACTGAGAAAGGAATTTCGTGCTTCACTCTTTAGTTACTCTTTGAACGAAGAAAAAGTTCAGTTGATATTAGATATTTCTCAGATATCGATAGAGCAGCTAGCGGAAGAATTTACAACCTTTTTAAAGGAGTCCGATAGATATAAGGTCTCTAAATTTAAAAAACTTTTTCAGTCCTGCCCTAATAATATTAATCCCTGGCAATATCAGGGATTATTCTCTTTCTATGTTAGAGCACATCCGCAGAAGACGGTAAGGGCTATAATTAAAGGAAGTGACAATAGCACATGGCTGGAGTCTAATAGTGATGCAGCGAAAGCCATACGCCAAATTGCATGGATCGCCGTTTTGAGAGAGGGGAAAATTTCAGGAAAAAGAAAATTTCCGACTTACTCATCTCTAACTGATACGTCCCTCATTGATGTGCATATTGCTATTGAGATTGTAGAAGCTGCAGAAAAAATACCTGAAGTGCAGGAGATAGCGTTTCGAGGGGTCACCATTAGCAAAGTAGCGATGCAGAAACTTAGAAGTTCTGGCAAGAAAATAGATTCGCGGTGGACGTTCACTCCATTTGGGGCCTGGGCTGGCGTTCCGTGGCTCCTCCTTTCCTGCATTGTTTTGTTAGCGGCGCCTGTTACGGCAAATATCGGCTTTTACTACCTTATTGGGAAAACTGCCTTTATCGTGACCTCTTTCTTTTTGGTTCCACTATTGATCGGAGTAGTGTCATGGTTTCTTCTGGCTGCGCCGTTATACTTATTTTCAAAGACTTGTTTTTGGGTAATTAATGTGCTGGAATATGGACGAAGCTGGGTAGAGTACAAGGTACGATGAAGGGCGTGAAATCTCCTGATATTATCTTCTATGATGGAGAGTGTCCACTCTGTAATCGAGCGGTCCGTTTTGTCCTGCAAGCTGACCACAAAGCTCTTTTCAAATTTGCCCCTCTGGGTGGTGAGACAGCTGCTGCCAAGCTCAAAAACCTAGAGGTCAAAAAATCCACTCTGGTTCTGCTCCAGAGCAATGGCAAGATCTTGACCGAGGGCAAGGCAGTCCTACGCATGATGTGGCTTCTCGGAGGATTCTACAGCTTTTTTGGCTGGCTCTCCTTCCAGCCTAGCCTTCCCTTTGATCTCGCCTACCGCTTCATTGCCAAGCGACGCTACACCTATTTCCACACCTGCCAAAAACTAGACCACAAAGACCGCTTTTTGCCCTAAATGACCGAATTTAGCTTAATTCGGTCAGTCAAATGCCCGTATTTAATTAAATACGGGCATTTAAATGTCTGAATTTGGTAAAATACGGGTAGTAGGAGGGCGCATGTATATACTCCAATTTCAACTGGAAGTTCTGAAAAAAAAACTTGAAAAAGGAAAGGTCATTGTCATTTATGGTCCAAGAAGAGTAGGTAAGACCACTCTTCTAAACCACTTCTTGGAAGGGTGTGGCGATTATCTTTTTGTCAGCGGAGAAGATGTTTTTGTTCACGACTATCTTTCTAGTCAGTCTATCGAAAAATTGCGTGATTTCGTTGGAGATAAGCAGCTTCTTGTGATAGATGAGGCGCAGAAAATTTCCAATATAGGAATTAACCTCAAACTTCTCGTGGATCACTTCCCTTCCCTTTCGATCATAGCCACCGGATCTTCTACGTTTGACCTTGCTCGAAAAGTAGGGGAGCCCCTGACTGGACGGAAAAAAGTATTGCAAATCTTCCCGCTGGCGCAAATTGAAATGGGAAAGTTGGAAACCCCGGCGCAAACCAGGGCAAATTTAGAAAAACGTCTGATTTTTGGTTCCTATCCAGAAGTTGTGTTGCTTTCATCAGATAACGATAAAAAAGAATATCTTCATGAATTAGTGCGAGACTATCTTTATCGAGATATCCTTGAGTATGAGGGGATTAAAAAGTCAAAAAAGATAATCGAACTCTTACAATTGATTGCTTTGCAAATCGGAAAAGAGGTTTCTTATTCTGAACTGGCGACAAGATTAGGATTAGGTAAGGCTACCGTTGAAAAATATCTCGATTTGTTAGAGCAGGTTTTTGTCTTAATAAACATAAGAGGTTTTAGTAGGAATTTGCGCTCTGAAATAACCAAGACCTCTCGTTACTATTTTTGTGATCTTGGAATCAGAAATGCTCTAATTAATAATTTCAACTTTTTCTCTGTGAGAAATGATGTAGGAGAGGTTTGGGAAAATTATCTCATAATGGAGAGATTGAAGAAGCAGCACTATCATCAAATATATGCAAACAACTATTTTTGGCGAACTTATGATCAAAAAGAGATCGATTGGATAGAAGAGAGTGAGGGAGAATTACACGGATTTGAATTCAAATGGAAGAATCGTAAAGTTAAAGCACCGGCTCTTTGGCAAAAAACTTATCCTGAATCAACTTTTGAAGTTATTTCCCAAGACAATTATCTAGATTTCATCACTTAAAATAACGTGAGCTCGGCTTTTAACCTGTTTCAAGTGAAAGGGGTTCTGGAGGTTTCTGAGAGTTGAGCCCCGGGAGGAGCGAAACAACTACTACAGGTTCTTTCGCCCCTCCCGGGGCTCAACAATTCTTATCTTCTCTTCACCCCGCGTTCCAGCGAAGGCCTTCGGCCAACGCTT
>JAAKFT010000030.1 GCA_011064935.1 Chlamydiota bacterium
CATCTTTGCGACAAAATTTATCGACCATGTGTTTACACATGCTCTCAAAATTTTGCCTCAAATCTGCACAAAAATTGCTAATTTTATCAAACAAAGCAAGTCTCGAAAGAGGTCTAATAAGTCCAGTTGTGGTAGAATGAACCCTTTTAATCGGAGTGTGCGGTGCCTTGGCTTAAATCGATAGGAGATTTTTTACTTTTACTTACTTGTCCGATTATTCTGTTGGTCAGTCTCTGGTTGACTATCAAGACTCGATTCATTCAGTTTCGCAAGTTTCCGCACATGTTTTGCCTCCTCCTTTCGTTTATGCGCAAGCATGTCGACGAAGAGAAGGGAACCATTCGGGCTCATAGAGCTCTTTTCACCGCAATGTCGACAACCATCGGCATTTCAACCATCGTCTCACCAGTCATTGCGATTCGATTGGGAGGTCCCGGAGCTGTTTTAGGTTTTGTATTGGCCATGTTTTTGGGCGCGGCGGTTAACTTCACCGAGGTGACCTTTGCCGTCTCTTATCGCAAAAATCATCCGGAGAAAGGGATTGCTGGCGGTCCGATGCAATATCTGCAAGATGAGATCCACCCCTTTCTTGCAAAGTGGTATGCTTTTTTTGGTTTTATTCTGTTGATGTTCTGGTCGTCGGCTCAAGCCAACCAGCTGAGTTCTATTTTAAACTCTCAATATTTTCATATCCCCAATTGGTTGACGGGTATTACTCTCGCGATTTTTGTTGCGATTCTATTAGTCGGCGGGATCAAAAGAGTGGCGAGTTTCTCTTCCAAGTTGGTGCCGCTCATGTTTCTTCTCTATGTGGGAGCTGCCTTTTGGATTATATTCAGCAATCTCGAAAAACTTCCTGCGATTTTTCAAATGGTGATCCGTTCAGCCTTGGCTCCGCGCTCTTTTGCGACGGGAGTGACGGTCGGTGGACTTGCTGCGGCAGTTCGTTGGGGTGTGTTTAAAGGATTTCAATCCAATGAAGCTGGTGTGGGAACACAAACGATTCCCCATTCCATGGCGGGAACAGATGATCCGTACAAGCAAGGAATTCTTGCGATGGTGGCTACCTATTCCGCTGGTTTTATCTGTATCCTGTCCAGTTTGGTTGCACTTCTGACCGAAACGTGGCTCGATCCCACTCTTTCACTCGGCATCAACATGGTGGCCGCCTCTTTTCATAGTTATTTTTCTTCGCTAGGCGTAGTGCTTGTTCTGATCAGTTCTTTTCTTTTTGCATTTGGAACGATTCTCGGTAATGGTTTCAATGGAAGCCAATGTTACGGATATTTGACTCAAAACCGCTATCTTTCACTTTACTATCTTCCGACAGCTTTTATGGTCTTTTGGGGGTGTATTTCAGATGCGGCTGCCATATGGACTCTGGTTGATTATCTGGTTATCCCGGTTATGATCCCCCATATTTTGAGCCTGGTCTATCTTTCGTATAAGCAGGAAAATCTGCTGAAAGAGCTTCCCGCTTCTCTCGCTTCTTCTTGATTTCTTGTAGTTTACATATCTTTTCGGATCGATTTTGGTTTCGCTTTTAGATGGTTTATCAGACGCAAAGTGAAAAGTTATAAAAAAAAGTTGATAATTTAATTTATTCATTTGATAATAGTGTACATAAGCACTGTGCTTTAGAGTACAGTATCCCATAGAATATTTGGGGTGAAAAACTCTCTAATCAATATTGAGGAGTTTCAGATGAAACAAACAATGAAGACTTTAGTAATGGCTCTTTTTGTAGTGGGCATGTTGAGTATGGCCAGTTGTGGCCGATGGGCGGACTGTTTCTGCGATCCATGTGGATCAAGTTGCGAGCCTTGTTGCCCAAAACCATGTGCACCACGATGCGAGAAGCCATGTGATGGTTACAAGCCTTGTTGCCCACCACGCTGTGAGCAACCTTGTGCACCACGTTGCGAACAACCACGTTGCGAACAACCACGTTGTGAACAACCACGTTGTGAGCAATCACGCTGCCGATAAGGTGATAACTGCCAAAGGTAGAAATATTCAGGTTCTGAGGATTTTCCTCAGAACCTGAACTAACCAAGAAAAGGAATGAAAAACAACAATTGTATAACAAGATTGATTTCGGAAAGCAGGATGGCTTATTTCTACTTGGGTCAGCGTTCACAGTTCACTGTTTGTGAAAAATTACTTTCTAATCAAGTTCTAGGAGAATCCTATGATTAAACCCATGCGAATCTTATTATCATCGCTCTTTTTGATGAGCGTGTTTTGCTTGGCAAGCTGTAATCGTGATTGGAACGATTGCTTCTGTTCGCCTTGCGAAATGAATTGTGACTCGTGTGCACCTGCGTGCGACACTTGTCCTGACAAATGCGAGCCTTGCTGTAAGGAACCTCGCAATTGCACTCCTTGTTGCAAGACACCAAGGTGTTTTCGGAATGGCCCAGATAGCTGCTCCCCATGCCCAGAGGCTTGTCCTCCAGAGGGGAATCCCTACTATCCATGTGATCCAAGTTTCTTCCCATGCGGAAGCAACAAGTGTGATCAGCCTTTTCCAGAAGAAGTATGCTACGGAAAAATGGCTGTCTATAAGACATGCGACGACTGTATTGTAGACCTTTGCCAAAGAGCTCCTGAGTATGCTACTGTTGGAGCTCCCTATCCGGTTGAGATCACGATTACTGCACGCAAAGAGTGTGCTGATGTAATGGTCAACCAAACCCTTCCTTGCGACTCTGTCTTTATTAAGAGTGAGCCACCTGCTACACCTGATAAAGATAATCGACTCGCCTGGAGCTTCCCTCATATGACATGTGGAGAAACTCAGAAAATATGTGTCTGGATAAAACCTGAAAAAGAAGGATGCTGCCTTGCAGCTGCTACCATTTGTGCATGCCCACAGCTTTGTGCATACACCAAATGTGGTCAGCCTGTAATCTGCATCAAGAAGTACGGCCCATCTTGTGCTTGCCTGTACTGTCCTGTTCCTTATCGTATCGAAGTCTGTAACACCGGATCTGCTGTAGCTTATGATGTGGTTGTTCAGGATGCTGTTCCAGAAGGACTAACCCACTCATCGGGTTATCGTTGCTTGAACTACGAACTGGGAACTCTTTGCCCAGGCGAGTCCAAGACCATCAATCTTGAGTTCTGTGCTTCACAGAGAGGATCAGTTACCAATACAGCAACAGTTAGCTATTGCGGCGGCCCCAAATGTTCTGCCGAAGCTACCACCCTTGTCAATGAGCCTTGTGTTGAAGTCTCTATGACAGGAGCTGATTGGGCTTATATCTGTAAAGAAGTTGACTTTGTCATCACCGTTACCAACCCAGGTGACCTTGTCTTGAGAGATGTCGTTGTTGACGATGTTTCTCCTGCAGGAACAACCATTTGCGCAGCTCCAGGAGCTGAAGTTTGCTGTAATCGCGCCGTATGGTGTTTGAGCGAACTTTGCCCAGGCGAGACCAAGACCTTTACGGTCACCGTCTGCTCTCAAGTGGCTGGTAACTTGACTAACAAAGTTTCGGTAGCCTCTCAGTCTGATTGTGGACCATGCACCATGTGTGCAGAAGCCACCACTCAGTGGAAAGGTATCGCTGCCACCCATATGTGTATGGTTGACACTGCCGATCCTATCTGTATTGGTGACTCCACAGTCTATCGTATCTGCGTAACCAACCGCGGAACGGCTGATGACACCAACGTTGGACTTAGCGTTAGGTTCAGCGAGCAGCTTTCGCCTCAAAGCTCTAACGGCCCTACCAAGGGATCTATCTCTGGTAATACCGTCACCTTTGCTCCGATTGAGAGACTTGCTCCAAAACAGTCTGTAGAATTCTGCATATCTGTGAAGGGTATCTCTGTTGGGGATGCACGTGCTGAAGCTAGCTTGTCATCTGACTTGTTGACGACGCCGGTCATTGACACAGAAAGCACCCACGTCTACTAGACCTTAGTAGATAGACGGTCTTTCAGAACCCGCTGGTTATCCAGCGGGTTTTTTTGTTTCCCTTTTTTTCTGCGTACATATAAAATTATTAAGCTTTAATAAATATTTTGAAAAAGGAGAGAAAATATTATGATGCCGATGACCCCAGCGAACGATCTAAGATCTCAACCACTTTCAAGCGCGGGAGGAGTTGGGGGACAGGTAACAAAATCCCCCTAACACCAATGATGGTATCTTTGCCGACGGAAATATCAACATTGTTCGATCAAGTGAATGAACTAATAAAAAATCAGGGGCTAAGCAGCTCTTTATTAGAAATGAAAGAGGTGTGTGAATTGGCTCGAAATATTGAGTCTCGTAGCACTATTGTTAAAAATGCCTTTATCGCTTTTTATCTTTATAAAACTGTTGTATTGCGGGAACCAAATAATTCAGAAGCACTCTTTGGACTTGCACGTCAGTATTTAATAGCAGGAAATCTAACATTGGCTGGGAACTATTTTCTAGAGTCGTACCGACTTAGCTCTGCTTCAATGTCGTTAGGCCCTGCTTCAGGGTTCCTTATGCATGGAATCCTTGCCTTTCATTTCGGAACGATCGACCATGCCATCAAATGTTTTGAGATGAGTCTCAGCCTTGAAATCACTTTTGAAGCTTATTATTGGCTCGGAGAAGCTTATTCTGCTAAAGGTGAACTATATACAGCTATTGGAGCTTTTTCGGAATGTATTGGATTGTGTTCTCAATGGACAATGGAAAGCTCTTCTCAGCTTGTTCAAAGTGCATTTGACAACATCTCTCGATTAGAAGCTCAGATTGTCTCCCAAGTTGATTGAATATAACTTTTATAAGTAGAATAAGGACACCATGACATCGCCGATATATCGAACAGGACTTGGAGAAGATAGCCATCGCTTTTTGACTGAGGAGACCACGAAACCCTGCGTGATTGCAGGTCTTGTCTTTGAAGAGGTGCCAGGATTTAAGGCTAACTCAGATGGAGATGTGGTCTTCCACGCGATCTGCAATGCGATCAGTTCTCTGACAGGGGTACTCATTTTGGGGGAGATCGCTGATGAACTGCTGGCAAAAAACGGAATCACCGACAGCGAGGTCTTTCTTAAAGAAGGACTAAAGCTCCTTGGACAGCAGAAGATTGTCCATGTAGCTCTCTCGCTCGAAGGGAGTCGACCTCTCTTTAAGGAAAGAATCCAAGAGATGAGAGCTAACATCGCTAGAGTCTTAGAGATTGATATCTCTCAGGTGGGCATTACCGCCACGACGGGAGAAGGATTAACCGACTATGGTCTTGGCGATGGCCTGCATGTCTTCTGCATTCTGTCCACTATTGAAGAGTAGCCTCTATTTCACACCAAAAAGTAGCCGAGAGTAGAGATCGCGAAGGCTGCATAAACAGGCACCCGCCTGGTCTCCATCTCGTAGAGCTTATGTAAGATATTGAGAATGCTCAACAAAATCAAACCTGGACAGAGAATCTGAAGAATTGGAGCGAGCATCCCCGCTATGCCCATAAAGCCTAAGTTGGCGATAATGGTCGCAAAAGCTAGAGAGATTCCAGCAGCGGCATAGAAGTTGATCTTCCCTCCTGATAGGGTATCCTTGATATAGTTGGCAGTAATCACAGAGATAGGAATAGCGGTCGTTAGGCAAGAGAGTGCTACTGCCATACAAGCGAAGAAAGCTCCCTTGGAACCCAGTAGATAGAGAGCGATTGCACCCAATCGCTCCTCTGGAGCGTGAGGCGGCATGACGGGAGTATAATAAGAAGCCAGGTAGGTTTGGCCGATGAACATCAAAGAGAGCAAAACAGCAGACAGTGAGCAGGCTTTGATCATTTTTTTGAAGATCAGACGCCTTTTTTCCGGGCTTTCAATCACCTCATCTTCGCGCACAAAATAGGAGAGTACAAAGGGGGCGAAGATAAATGAGGCGATCAGATCTAAGGTATTGTATCCCACATTGAGTCCGCCTAAGAAGGATTCTTTGGTGGTCATAGCCATCGCTTCTGGCGGTGGCGGAGAGGACATAAAGCCTACGATTAAGATGGCGCCTAAGCAGGCGAGAAGCATAGGGCAGAGAACCAATCCGACAATATCGATCACTCTATGGCGCTTGATAGTAAATAAAAAGACCATCAATGAGGCCAGGACACTAAATATGGCTAGATTCACAAAGCCAGGCATGTAGGGACTCAAAGTGGCGTGAGCCAAGGTATAAAGACGGGGAATGGTTCCGATGGGCCCTAAAATGACTTGAATGATAAAAATCAGGATAAAACCGGGAACCTTGCCTATTTTTCCAAAGAATTCAGTGTATTTGCCTTGAAAGAGCATCATTGAGAGGAGCCCTAAAAGGGGAAGGCTTACACCAGAGATCAGGAGACCGATCATTGCGTAAAGGTTTTTGTCTCCGTAGGTACCACCTAAGATAAGAGGCCAGATCAAATCGCCTGCGCCAAAGAACATTGAAAAGAGTGCTAGGCCTGCGGCAATCACACCACCGTTTTTCTTATTGGACATCTGTTACCTAAATTTTAAATACACAGTCGTCAAGTATACCAAAAGAGCCGTTTTTTAGCCCAATGTTAAAAAATTCATGAAAAAGGCGAATTAATAAACATCCCGAAGGTAGCGTTTCTCGAGCTTTAAATTTTTGATATAGGTTTTTGTGTCGCTCTGACTCATCTGGCTCTCTGATTGGATGATTTGGTGGAGAGCTGCATCCACATCTTTGGCCATCACCTTGGCATCTCCACAGACATAGAGATAGGCCCCTTCCTGTAGCCATTGCCATAATTTGGAACTTTCTGCGAGCATCTTATGCTGGACATACTCTTTCTCTTCCTGATCCCTCGAAAAGGCGAGGTCAAGGTGTAGCAACTCTTTTTTTACGAGCTGTTGAAGCTCTTGTTGATAGTAAAAATCAGCATTTTGGTTTCGCTCACCAAAAAAGAGCCAGTTTTTCTTGGAATGGTTTTGGGTGATTCGCTCCTGGAGAAAGCCGCGAAATGGGGCGATGCCGGTGCCAGGGCCGATCATGATGATGGGTTTGGAGTGAGTCTCTGGTGTAAGAGTGAAGTGGCGGGTCTTGTGATGGTAGATGGGAATAACGGGCTGGTTGAGGGGAGCCTTATGGCAGAGAAAGGTGGAGCAGAGACCTGTGCGGAGAACGATGAGATGGGCCTCTTGACCGACCTCTTCCATTGAAGAGGCGATCGAGTAGAGGCGTGGAAGGAGGGGAGCGAGAAGGTTTGTCAGCTCTTGTGGAGTGAGGGAAACCTCTGGCTTTTGGTTAAAAAACTCTACTAAATCTTTGGCTCGAGCCAAAGATTGAAGTTTTAAAGGGACGCGATAGAGATTGGCATGTTGCGTCAGAAAGGTACGAAAGGAATATTCAGCATCCTTTCGACCAACAACTCTCTCCTCACCGGTAGCTTGCAAGGCTGCGAGGATCTTCTCGACTGCGATGGGATCATTGCTGGGATGAATGCCTAAACAGTCGCCGACCTGATATTCTATAGGTAAGTCTTGGAGATCAATGACGAGATGATAGGTCTCTTTCTCCGAGAGGGGATTTAGGCGATACCGCTCTTTAATGGAGGCAAGATGGGGCATCACGCTTTGATTTTAATATCTACTCCAGCAGGAAGAGAGAGAGTTTTGAGAGCGCCGATCGTTGCGCCCGTAGGATCGAGAATGTCGATCAACCGCTTGTGGGTTCGAATTTCGAACTGCTCGCGAGACTTTCGATCGACGTGAGGTGACCGCAACACAGTGTAGATCTCTCTTCGAGTGGGCAGAGGAATAGGGCCTGCGACACGGGCGCCTGTTCTCTTGGCGGTCTCTACGATGTCAGCTGTAGAATGATCAAGTTGTCTCTGATCATATCCCTTCAATCTAATCCGAATCTTATTTTTTGTTTTTTTTGCCATGGAATCTCTATTTTTTGATGATATCTTCTTGAACTTTGGCGGGTACTTTGGCGAAGAAGGCAGGCTGCATCACCGAAGTGGCGCGGCCTGTACTGTTTGAACGCAGCACTGTCGTATACCCGAACATCTCACTGAGTGGTACCTCAGCTTTAATCTTTGCTATTCCCTTGGTACTCTCTTGTCCTAGAATCTTTCCACGACGTCGGTTGAGGTCACCAATGACATCTCCGACATAGTCTTCGGGTGTAGTCACGTCGACAGTCATGATTGGCTCTAGGATAACCGGTTTAGCTTTCCGTGCAGCCTCTTTGATAGCCATCGATCCACAGATCTTAAAGGCCATTTCACTCGAGTCAACATCATGATAGGAGCCAAAGACAATGAAGACTTTTGTGTCGACTAGCGGGTAGCCTGCTAAAATACCGGTTGTAAGTCCTTCTGTGATTCCCTTGATAACAGCAGGAACATACTCTTTTGGGATAACACCACCGACAATCTTGCTAATGACCTCATTACCTTTGCCGGGCTCGTTGGGCTCAATTTCTAGGCAGACATGTGCATATTGACCCCGTCCACCAGACTGTTTGATGAACTTGGTTTCGGTAGAGCTTTTGGCAGTGATCGCTTCGCGGTAGGAGACTTGAGGTTTACCGACGTTAGCATCGACTTTAAACTCACGTATCATCCGATCGCGCAAAATATCGAGATGAAGCTCACCCATTCCTGAAATAATCGTCTGCCCAGTCTCTTCGTTGGAGGAGACCCGGAAGGTAGGATCTTCCTCAGAGAGGGAGGCAAGAGCATTGGCCAATTTCTCTCTATCCGCCTTGGATTTGGGCTCGATGGCCATGTCGATGACAGGCTCAGGAATTTCGATCTTTTCAAGTAGCAACTCATTACCAGCTTCGCAGAGGGTGTCTCCAGTAGTCGTTTGTTTGAGGCCGATGCAGGCAGCAATGTCGCCGGTGAAGAACTCATCGACGTCAGTACGGTCATTGGAGTGCATCTGCAATAGCCGAGAGATGCGCTCCTTCCGATCTTTGGTGGTGTTCATGAGAGACATTCCCTTTCTCAGGGTACCGGCATAAACACGAACAAAGGTGAGGCGGCCCACATAGGGGTCGGTCATGATTTTAAAGGCAAGAGCGGCAAGAGGGGCGTCGTCTTTCGGGGGAACACTCACGGGTTCACCGCTTCTGGCGTCAATCCCTTTGACATCGCCTCGGTCTAGAGGGGAGGGCATCCACAATGTGATCGCATCAAGAAGCTGCTGGACACCTTTGTTTTTGAACGCGGAACCACACACGACAGGATTGATCTTATTTTCGACCACCCCTTTTCGAATAACTCGGTGGATATCCTCTTCAGGAACATTATCGGGATCTTCGATGACCTTGGTCATGAATTGTTCGTCATCTTCATCGATTGTGGCGAGTTCCTCGAGCATCTCACCTCGCATCTGGGCACACTTCTCTTTGAGATCTTCAGGAATGTCCAGAACATCCCATTCTGCCCCTAGTTTTTCATCATGGAAAACATACGCTTTCATCTTGATCAGATCGACTACACCGAGAAATTCGCTTTCTGCGCCGATAGGACATTGCATCGCGATCGCATTGGCGCCAAGTTTCTCTTTCATCGATTCGACTGAATTGAAGAAGTCTGCTCCCATACGGTCCATTTTGTTCACAAAGGCGATACGAGGCACATTGTATTTGTCAGCTTGTCGCCAGACCGTCTCAGATTGGGGCTCTACACCGGAAACCGCATCAAAAACAGCTACAGCACCATCGAGAACGCGCAGAGAACGCTCCACTTCGATCGTAAAGTCAACGTGTCCCGGGGTGTCAATAATGTTGATCTTGCAATCTTTCCAGTAGATGGTTGTTGCTGCAGAAGTAATAGTGATGCCACGCTCGCGTTCCTGCTCCATCCAGTCCATTGTCGCCACGCCCTCGTGAACCTCTCCGATTCGGTGGGTGCGTCCTGAATAGTATAGGATTCGTTCGGTTGTCGTGGTTTTGCCCGCATCGATGTGGGCCATGATCCCAATGTTGCGAACGTTATCTAGCTTGTCTTTTTCCGATCTAGGCATCTCTACTTATTTCTCCAAAAATTACCATTTATAGTGAGCAAACGCTCTATTGGCCTCAGCCATGCGGTGGGTATCATCTTTTTTCTTAATCGTGGCACCCTGATTGTTGAAGCAATCTGCGAGCTCGTCTGTCAAACTCCTGAACATCGATCTCCCTTTTTTGGATCGTGCGCTAGCAATAATCCATCGCATCGCCAGCGAGACGCGACGATCTGGATGGATCTCGACAGGCACTTGGTAGGTCGCGCCACCGATACGCCGTGACTTTACTTGAAGGAGGGGTTTGGCGTTTTCCAGAGCTTGCTCAAATGCTTCAAGAGGATTTTCCATATTCACCTTTTGAGACAACTCCTTGAGCGCACGGTAAGTCAGTGCGCGGGCTGTGGCTTTTTTCCCATCAAGCATAACCTTGTTGATGAATTTCGCCAGAAGTCCACTATTGTAAATGGGGTCTGGATCACACTTCTGTTTTTCAGCTCTTCTTCTTCTCATCCTATCCTCTTACTTTGCCTTTTTAGCGCCATATAGCGATCTTCTTTGTTTGCGATCTTTCACAGCTGCGCAGTCTAATGTTCCACGGACAATGTGGTAACGTACCCCAGGTAGATCCTTCACACGGCCTCCACGGACTAGCACGATGCTGTGTTCCTGTAGGTTGTGGCCCTCTCCACCGATGTAGGCGATGATCTCCTGTCTATTGGAGAGTCGTACCCAAGCCACTTTGCGAAGTGCAGAGTTTGGCTTCTTAGGGGTTTTAGTCTTCACCTGAAGGCAGACGCCTCGGCGTTGAGCGCAACGCTGAAGCGCTGGCGACTTTTTTCTCTTAATCTTATCTTGGCGTCCTTTCCGGACCAGTTGGTTAATCGTCGGCATATGTCCCTATGATAAACTAGTTTCTGTGATGATCCAAAGAATATAGAGGAAAGCGCTTTAGAAGACAATGCGAAAATTAAGATAATCTTTTTTTTAGCAAAGAGGGGCAAGTTTCGGACTTAACTCCAACTGCAGAGCTTGCTGGACTTTTGAGATGTAGCTTTCATAGCTGGTCCCCTCCATCGCCTCGCAATGGCCATATTCATCAGACAGCCTAATCGTATTCTCAGCCCTCTCATGCACTTTTAGATAGAGTCCTGCTGGATCTTGCATCACCTCATCCATTGCACAATAGATCAGGAATTTGTTGCCCGTGATGTTTCGATAGTGTTTGAAGCTATCAAATTTTTGACCAGATATCTCAACGATTTTGCCAACAATACTGCCTAACCCACTAGCTAGACATTTGGGTAATTTGCTCAGCATCCCTTTAATAAAATTTGGAATGGATGAAAAGGATCTTTCATTACAGTGGTGCATTCCTTTGTGATTTGAGGCTACCTCTGCCCCCGCAGCCCCTCCTAGAGAGTACCCATGGATTAAAATATTTTCTTCGGGCACTCCCTTGCTTAGAAGATGCTGTACCACCGCCTCTCCATCGACCACAAGATCATGGGTGCGCGTGAAGGAACCCTCACTCCTCATAACACCCCGATAGTTGAAGAGGTAGACATTAGCACCAGTATCAGCTGACAACTGTTCTAAGCTATCCAACTGCTCTTCATAGCACATTGCATTGCCAGTGAAGTGGATGATCCATTTCTGCTGGTCAGAAGGGAACTCTTTTTGGTCTGGGTTGTACCAGGCAAGAGTGTCGAGCTTGATACCATCGGCAGTCTTAATGGTAATTTGCTCAGCAGAACCTGGATAGCTCCGAAGAAACTCTTCTCTCGCTCCGTCGAGTTCATTCAGATATTGCACCCGTTCCTGAGTTTGATAGTTCCAAGTATACATTCGCCTTGCAGGCAAGATCACGCTTGCGGCGATAAGCCGTACACCTTTGAACATTAATCTAGCGAGTCCGATAGGGAAGATAATAACAGAGAGGATATCCCAGACCTTGTTGAGGGGTCGCTCTCTTTTCTCTAGCTTTTCTTGGGTACGGAAGATATCCTGACCTCTTGAGACCGTAAAAACTGCATCTGGAAGGATCGCTCGAGTCATATTATTTCGGGGTTATTATGTTTATAATAAGGTCTATTATAAGGCATTAGGCATGTAAAATGCAATTTAGTATTATCACCATCACCTACAACGCAGAAAAGTATCTGAGAGATACCCTCTCTTCTGTGGCAAATCAAAATTTTAAGGACTACGAGCATCTAATTTGGGATGGAGGAAGTCAAGATCGAACTTTTGAGATCATTGCCGATTTCCCCCATATGAAGGTCCACGAGGGGAGTGATGAGGGGATAGCCGATGCGATGAACCAGGGAGCTGCTAAAGCAAAGGGAGAGTACCTCCTCTTTCTCCATGCGGACGATCTTTTGGCCCATCCAGGGACTCTAGCACTGATCTCCACCTCCCTCAAGCAACATCCGGAGGCCGAGTGGCTCTATGGGCAGGCCCACGTGATCAACAGCGAGGGAGAGCAGCTTCGAACCACTCGATTTATCCCCTTCGACCATAGAAGACTCAAAAAATACAATATGATCACCCATCCAGCGACTGTAGTCTCTCGCGAACTCTTTGAGAGAGTCGGAGGGTTTCAAAAATCACTTCGATACTGCATGGACTACGACCTATGGCTCCGTCTGGCGCCTCTTGCGACCCCCTTCTCGCTGCCGGCTGTGATCGCCTCTTTCCGAGAACATCAAAACTCTCTCTCCACAAGCGAGCCCATCGCCGTGGCTGATGAAGCCTACCGCGTGCGCAATAATTATGTTACATCGCCCTGGGGGAGATGGAAATCCTATCGAACATGGAAAAAACGAAGAGCCCAAAGTTAATTACTCTCTGGAAGAAGCTCTGCCAGAGGCTCCAAGAGCGTCTGCCTGGCCGAAGAGTTTTTTTTATCTATACCCATCGTAATGGGTTTGACCGCTTTTCCTATGGCCTCAAAGCCAACACGGAACTCAGCTACTGGGGCTATACAGCCCTGCGCAAAGCCTTTCCTCGGGTTACCTTCCTGCGACTCGAAGGAGAGAAAGAGGAGCGTATCCAGGCGATTCAACCTCAAGATGTTGTGATTGGTCATATCGGAGAGACATTTAAGCGTGCCGCACAGCGAACACGCCGTCTTATCACTTTCAATCCTTGGTCAGGTCATGAGGATCGCAATCAAAATAAATTCAACTGCCTGCCTCTTGAGGAAGAGATGGCCTTCTACCGTATGGCCGCCTCGTTGATTTTTTTGTCCTCGGAGTACAATAAAATGAGATATGTCGATAATCCCGACAATTATTGGCATACCGCTCTCCGTAAGCTCAACAAACCGGTCCGCGTAGTCCATCAACCGATCGATCTGACATTTTTCCCAAGGGTTAAGACGACATACACCACCTCCGATTTCCTCTATGTCGGTAACGATGCCCATATGAAATGTCTGGCTGATGCCAAAAAGCTCGTCGCCTCTCTCGAGAGAAAGTTGACACTCTATGGCACTGGAGAGAAAAGACTCTACAATCTCAATATGGGCCAAGTAATAGAGCTGCCTGACCAGGCTGATTTCTTTATTCAGCCAGGGATGTGGGAGGCTCAGTGCGTCTCGATTCTCGAGGCCGCGGCTCGAGGATTTATTCCCGTGGTCTCTCCGGAGACCGGCTATCCCTACGATCACCCCTTTCTCCTGCGATATGGAGATTTTGAGTATAACCAAAAAGTTCTCAAAGAGTTGCTTAACACCTCTCCCGAGGAGAGAAAAGCCCTGGCAGATGCACTCCATAGCCAGCTGGTTGATGATGTGAATCATAATAACTGGAAGCAGCTCACCGACGTCTTGGTTGAAGAAGTGCAATGCCTAAACTGTTGAATACAAAGTTTCTTTGATCTAAAATTGCAAGGCTATGA